>NZ_CP031468.1 GCF_003368325.1 Paraburkholderia caffeinilytica
ACCGCCCCTCGGCAGAAGAAGATGAACACAATAACGGTCGCACAACTTCTCAATACGTCGGGGCAGATCCTTGACGATCTTCGAAACCTCATTGTCCGCTCACGTCCTCCGAAGGGTGGGCCGGACCGTTTGCGGGTCGGCCTCGTACTAACGATCGCCGAGCAGTTTGAAGCGGCGTTGCGACTCGCGAATGCCCATATGAGTACTCATTCTGCTACGCACGTCCGGTCGATGATCGAAGCTCTCGTCGCGATGAAGATGCTTGCGTCCGATAGCGGCTACGTCGACCAGATGCGATACGAGAAGTTGAGAGGCGAGCGACGCGTCTACGAAGGGATACTGGCTGACCCAAATATTCCTGAACACCTGAAGGTGACGATCAAGGATAGCTACGCCATTTGCAATTCCGAGTGTGAAACTTTTCGTGCAGCGGGGCGCAAGCCGAAAAAAATCAGCGACGATCTTGGAACTGCGGAGTTATGGCATTTGGTTGGACCATATTCGATGCTGTGCGCTTTCTCTCATAACGATCTGGCTGTCCTGGCGCTCCGGCATCAGGGCGAAAAGAGTATGGTCTACAAGCAGGACGATCCGCCAGAGTTTGTACACTCAGTCGTCCACACTGCGTTGCTGGTACTGATGGATGCAACCCATCAGTTCGGCAAGATTGCGAAATTTCCCGGCGATCATTTCGACTCGGTTTTTGGGGCGATGAACCAGAAGTGGAGCAGCGTCGTCGACAAGCGTATAGAACGCTAGAGAACATGGGTGACCTTATGGACATCATCAAGCGAGTCGCGCCCTTCAGGCAAGCGGAGGCCGCAGCACGGCGAGCTGAGCATGAACAGAGTAGGGAAGCCGTCCGAAAGATGCTCAAAGCACACGAACATCGTCTCTATCCATCCGGTCGGGGCCATATTGCCGCTGGCCCTGTCGTTGCTTTACCTGCCCCGCAGTTTCAACGCGTTGGGATGGTTCCATCGCGTTGTGTTCCTGCTGTCGCTGATGATCTCGACGTTCTCCTCGTACTGCGACGCACGTGCGGTGCATGTGGTTCCAGGCACCGTGCTGATGTGCGTTGTCCTGTGGCTGCCACGGGCTCGGGGGCGCAACAGGGAGGTGCCCGCCGCGGCGATCTTCGCCCTCACATTCATCGCGGGATTTCCAGTTGACGTTTATCTCGGCTATGTCTGCCGGTCAGCTGGCGGCACGGCCACCGTTGGCGGAGCGGGATGGGCTGACGGCCTGCTGCTGGGCCTGGCGATTCTTGCCGGCGTTCACTGCTTCGTCTATTACTTCTGCGAGCATGACGAGAAGAAAGGCAAGGTGCCGATCGGCGCGTTCCTGAAGTGGCAACTGGCGCCTTTGCGCCCGCGGCCCGCTACGCCTGACGGGGACAACGAGCAGCCGTCGATCTCCTGACGTCCCTGTTTATTCCCGCTGGCGCCTGCCGTAGAACGCAATAAACCTGTCAATCCGGAACGCTTGTAAAGGCTGGGTTCCACAGCACGCTCCCCATCGCCGGTGACATCTTTATTGCGCTTTTCCAAGTTATTGAATTGATGAGATTTATTGGATAATTCGAGCAGCGAGCGTGTCAGGTGACACCTTTATTGGCGAAGTTGTGACGACTTTATTTTGCTCTACGACAGTGCGGGCAGATGATTTCATGCATGTCTACGCTCCTCCCGCCTTTGTGAGAATCTGCTTAAGCATCTCTGGCGCAGTTCCTTCCGCCTCAAGCGTCGCAGTCCGGTAAGCATACTGATTCTTTGCGAGTTGGATTCCGGCGGCGGCCTCAATCGCCGCACACGACGTGACCCACTCCGTCCAGTTGGACTCTAGGTAGGTCTCAAGGTGGTCGCTCAGGGTCGCTACACAATCGCCGACCTGTTCCGATGGGAAATCAACCTCTGTCTCACCGAGGTACTTCAACAGCCGACGGTTCTCTGTCGAAAACTTCGTGCGCTCGCCATCTATTACGGTCGGATTCTTGCCCGCAGCCTTAGCCCGTACCTCGAAGCCACTGTCCCCGTCGAAGAGTACGTAGGTCGGAATCCCGAGGCAGGTAAGGATGGCATGAGCAAGCGGGATTCCACCCTTGCCTCCGGCCGGAACAATCGACAGTCCCTGGGATTCGAGACGCCCAACGGCGTCCCGATCGCCGATGCCGTAGAACACGGCCGCCTCTGTATCCCCCTCCACCAGCAGCACACGCGCTGCGAACAACGCGACCGAGAGGCGATTCGTGACTATGCCATCAAGTTGACGGCCAACCTGGTCGGCATCTACTATTTCATTGAGCCTCGTCTTCACTTCGTCGACCGTGGCGAAATGAACAGTGACCACAGGGGTCTCGTCAGACGACCTCGTCAGCCGCCTGATCTGGTCGAAATGTCGAGCCTCAAGGAAGTAGGGGCTATGAGTCGCATAGGTCACTTGGATGCGCTTGCTTGCTTTCTCGGCAAGCGATCTTAGTACTTTCGCGAAGGTCTGGGCCTGAATCGGGTGTTGAAAGAGCTCCGGCTCCTCAATCGCCAGGCATATGACACCCTCTGCCGACGCCGCACCTGACTGCGCCAGAAGTTGCAGCGCCGAAACCAGGAGCGTGCGCTGAAAGCCATGTCCCTGTCGCTCCACAGCGGTCTCGGTTGCGCCATCGAGCACTGCGACTTCGAACGTGGTCCGTGGGGCCTTGAGTTCCACTTCGGCAGGCGAGACCGTGACAGCCCGACCAGGCGAGTAAGATCTGACGACCTCGTTGAGCTGCGTCGTCATAGCGTCCAACTGCCCCTTGAACTTTTCCTCGTAGACTTTCTGCTGCTTCGTGCGCGACTCTTCGACGATCGTAGCGATCTCCTCATCCGCAGCAGCACGATCAACTGAGCGCTCAAGGATTCGACCGATGATGCTCGCCTTGCCGTCGGTCGACTCCTCGCTTGCGCGAAGGTCAGCAGTGACTAGGACGAAGTCGAAGAGACCGCTCATCTTGCCGCCGCTGTTGAAACCGAAGAAGTTGGTCTGCAGCGCTTCGGGGGCGTCGGCGAGCTGGTCGGTGTGAGCGGACTCCCACGCCGTCATCGCCTGATCAACCGCTGCACCTGTATTGGCCGCTGGGAGATCTAGATCCGCACGGCTGCTGCGGAGATTGGCATATAGATCCTTCTTCGCCGTCGCGCCGCCTGCTGCTTTGACCGCGTTGAATTCTGGAAAGCCCTTCGCATTCGCCGAAAGCACCTCAGAGCCGTCAGGCGACCGGAGCTTCCATGCTGTGAATGTGGCAACGCCGTCCGGCACGTACTTGCCAAGTGCTTCGCGATCCTTGTCGGTGAGATCGGTGAAGGTGACTTGAACCTCGATGTTCTCGGTAGTGACACCGAAGGAACAGTCCTTCTCCGTCAGCGAGCCGGGTTTACCGTTGAAGTACCAGTCGAGCGCACGAAGCACAGTTGACTTACCGGCACCGTTCGGCCCGATGAATGTCGTGACGGAATCGAAGGGGATCGTCACGTCTCTCAACGTGCGGAAGTTCTTGATGCGAATGGATTGGATTTTCATTGCAGGTTCCAGCTCCTTGTGCCGAAGACCGAGCCGCGAACACCGACTCGTCGCCCGAAAGAGCAGTCTCTCGCCGGATCGTTCGCTCACGTGTCTTGATAGCAGTCGATCGTGAACGTCTGCTTCCGCGTTCCATAACCACGGATTTTCAACTCGTTGCAGCCGCTCAAGATCTGAGCACGAACACCTAGCGAATTTTTCGGGCGTAACCCTTCTTAACAACACGGCCAATGAAGCTATTTAGGCCGTGGCCGACATTCGCCAGACGCTGCATCTCGGCAATGTTTGCTGCACTGGTACTCTGTGTTGTATAGAGATAAACCGAGCCGTCGCCAAACTGGACAGTAATAGACCCTTGTTCAATTTCGTAGGCAACGACGTTCGAATCGCCACTTAGATTTTTATAGCGTTCCATAAAACCTCCTGCTACCTAACGAAAATGGGGGGCTTCTCTACTTCTCCGATGTGCAACCACTGTTCCGCAGAGCGGATACTATAAGCTGCCATGCCGTTGTCACCAGCAGGGGTCTTCCCGGTGTTGATCAGAACGTCCGAACGAGGCAACCGAAAGCGGAGACCGTTATGCGTATTGAATCGGTTCGCATAAGGAATCTCAGAACCATCAAGGACGCGACTGTCGTACTAGCCAAGGCGACATCGTCCGATCGATGACTACTTCGGGTGCCGCGAGCGGCACCTCGTGTACCGAGCTCGAATGAGCGGAGGAGGTCAGGTCCCCCCGCACTCACACACTCGAACATTCAGCGGCACATGCAACGCGACAGAGCCCAGCAGAGACAGTCTTTATCGTAGCCCCGGCGAGGCACGGCGTTGCCGCGCTTCCTCGTGCATGTTGACCGGCGTAGCGCCAAGGACACGCGTGACCATCGCTGCGAGGAAGCGGCCAGGTGCGAGATCCTCTGGAATCTTTTCTTCGAGGATCGTCACTTTAGGAAGCTCCGCAATCTCACGATCAACTTCCGACTCGGGGGTGGGGGCCGGTGCATCTTCTTCTTCGACCAATTCAGGCCCAGGCTCCGGCACGCCTTCAGCGGGCCTTTCTTCGCCAGTGTCGGGTATTGCGGCATCGTCTGAGTATTCCATCAAGACGAGGCAGGTCGCGTGGTAAGCGTCGTCCTCACGCCCGAGCTTGGCGAGCAGGTCAAACAACCAATCTGCGGTTTTAGGCTCCTTTTGAAGGATGTCGGAGCGAAGCCCGAACACAAAACCGAGAGCTGCGAGGGGGTGCCTTAATCGCAGGTTCTTAGCGTCACCGTATGACTCCTCGATGCGATTCGGTGCGTTTTTTCCATAGGAGGAGTCCATGCGCTTTGTCGAAATCAGCAACTCGGGCCCCGTGGCCCAGTCCGTGATGATGACGTCAACCTGCTTGAGGTAGTTCTTACCAAGGATGGATGCGCTGGAGGACGTAACGCCAGGGATCGAAGCTTGGTTGTTCACGCGATCCGCCACAGCATCCCGGATCTTGCGGGGCAGTGCCTTCAGCAAGTACGCGACAGCCGCCGGGAGGATGCGCGGGTGGACTGGTCGCGGCCACGCCTGATCTGAGTCGAAGCCCGCCCGTCGCAACTCATAGCTCAGCCATACATCGAGGGCTAACGCCGGTACTCCGGATTGGGTCCCGGCCTTTAAGTAAAGAGGAACGCCCAGCAGTTTGACAAGCGTGGTGTAGTCCGGCTCGAAGCGCAACTGGCCGTCGGCGTTCTTGATCCAAGGATTGCTGTGCACACCGCCAGGGGCGGCGAGGGAGACGATTCGGTCGAAAATGACCCACGCTTCTGCTTTCGCGGATTGTTTAGCGGCCACTGCCTGCCCTCATTGTGCGGCGGTTGGCGAGTTCTGCTCGCGCCTGCCGGATTTGCTTGATCTGTTTTGCCGTCAAGTCACCACAGCCCGCAAGGACGACTTTATCGACGATATTTACGGCGTCGAGCAGTCTGCCTTCGCTTAATAGCTCAGCGACCTGTTGTTTGATTGTGCGAAGCGCGTCGGCATGGGCCAAGATCAACGCGGGCGAGGGCATTGCCCAGACGTCTGCTTCCTTCGGCTCGATCTTCAGAATCCCCCCACCATACGCGCGGCCAACCATCTCTGCGTGCAGCAGCGTGACCGAATTCAGGCTCGCCAGCGGCAAAAGTTCGTGGCCGAGTTCACGGTTTTTTGCATCGAGGTAGACGCCGTGCACCGAGTTGAGGTGGCGGGCTCCAGCGTCATTTGCTGTGAGTCGGGGTGTGTCTGCGTTCATGCAAGTCAATAACAGGTCCGCGGCGGGAACGAGCGGCACCTGGTACCAGGTCTTGCGGACGCGGCACTTGTATGCAGTATCGACACCAGTTCGGTGGCCGTCCTCGATGTATGCCGCTGCTTCAGCCGAGGGTGGATCGCCCGGATAAAAGAGATAGGTAGCGTGACCTTCGCGGCCCAGCTTGGTAAGCATGGCGTTGGAGAGCGAGAGACCACGCAGGTGGGAACTTCCAGGCGGCGAGAGGCGCAGCAGCTCATTGCGGCGCAGGCCGAGTTCCTTCACACGTTGAGGTGAAAGCGTGAAGTATTTGTTGTTGCCCGTGACGATGCCGAGGGTGGTGTCCCCCCACGTCTCCAAGCTCGTAAACAGTCCTCGCTGCAGTAGCTCGTGCAGCGGCTCGATTGCTTTCGGGTCGATGAGGCTGCTGGTCCACTTGGCCGACGGGTCAGTCGGCGTCCAGATCAGTCCTGCACCGAGCGACGCAAGGTCAGCGGCGTTCTTCGCTTGCCGGATGGTCGCGTGACGCGCGGGGCCTTCAAGATAACCGTCGGCTAGTAGCAGGACGACGTCGGCCTCGGCCTCGGGGAACACCTGCTCGTCAAAGAGCACGAGTTGCACGTCGCGGAAGCGGTTGAATAGAAACCGGCGCACGGGTGCCGCATAGTTCACCGAGAGCAACTCGGCCGGGAGAACGAGCCCGAGCCGCCCACCCTGTTTCAGGAAAAGCGCGGAGTGGATAGTGAATGCGGCCCAACTGGAGGCAAGGCCGGTGAGCGAGACGCCACCTCGGAGGGCGGCCTCGCGGGATCGAGCACGCGACTCGCCCGAAAAGTCCTGATAGCGGATGTAGGGCGGGTTGCCGATAACAGTGTCGTAGAACGATTCAGGTTCGACCGAAAAAAAGTCGCTGTGCCGGATTTGGGCTTTGCCACCAGCTTCGCGCACGCGTTGGCGGGCGACGCGCGCGCTGTGGGCATGAATCTCGACACCGTCTACGGTCGGACGCGCATCCATGTCCGATGTCAGTTCGCGAAGGCGAGTCACGGCGGCGACAAGGAAGGCAGCATCGCCTGCCGAGGGTTCCATCACTTGGTCGTCAGGCTTGCGAATGGCCCAATTGGCCACGAACCGGGTGATCTCATCGGGCGTGAAGAAGGCACCTCGCTCCTTGCGGAGGGCGGGCGTGTCGTCGGGATGGACGGAGCGTACGAGAGTCACTTGCAAATCCTAGGAAGCAGCGGCGCGGGTCTTAACGCGGAAACTTGCCGCACCGGCCTCGCTGAAGCGGGAGTTCATTGTCAAGCTACCTTCTTATTCATTAGCCAAGAACGAAGTTCGCTCTCTTTATAAATTCGATCAAGTCGATGTACGGTACGGTCACGTCCCACATCGCACGCGCAGGGAATCTTCCGTAAACGCATTATACCGAGCCGTTGATCTAACCGATCTGACCGCGGTCGCGGCGACTCAATATAGGACTTTGAACGTTGGTGAATCTTGTGGTCGGGCCTTTCGGCGATCGTAGATCCTTGTGGTTGCGATGTTCGCATGGCCAAGCCACTCCTGGACCTTTGCGATATCTGCGTCATGTTCCAAAGCGTTGGTTGCCGCAGTCGCACGCAGGCTGTGTACGCCGAAACCTTCCACGTTTATCCTGGCCTGCGCCGCATACCCGAGCACGCATTTGTACACGCCATCCGCCGTGATCGCCTTGCCGGTTTTCCGGGTCGGCTGGAACAGTGCTGCGTCCGGTGTCATCGCGTGGCCGGCCGCTTCTACATACGTGTGGAGGCGTTCGGCGCTCGCGGGATGGAGCGGGACGTAACGGGTCTTGCCAGCCTTGCCGTGCACGCGCAGATGCGGCACGCCGCGGCGGTCATGAATGTCGCGGACCTTCAGCAGGCAGAGTTCCTCGCGACGCAGCCCGTGATACAGCAGCACGGCGAGCATCGCGCGATCACGTTGCCCCTTGAGCGTAGTTGGGTCAGGCGCATTGAGTAGCGCGCGCGCCTGATGATCGCCAAGCGCTGGCGTCCTGCCCTCGTTACTGTTGACCTTCGGACGCTTCGCGCCCTTGACCGGATTGAAGTCAACGGCGTTCTTTTCACACAGGTATTCGAACAGCGACGACAGCGCGGCGAGCTTGCGCCGGATCGTCGCGCCGGACAACGTACGGTCCTCGAGCACCTTGCGCCACGCGAGCACGTGGGCGCGGGTGACGATGCGGAACTCGTCCGGGCGCTGGATCCCGGTGAAACTCATGAAGTCCTGCAGGTCGATCTGGTACGCGCGACGCGTGCGGGGATTGTCGAGATTGGCAAACCACTCGGCCTCGGCAGGGACGGCGGCCAGCCGGTGAAACTGGTCAGTGGTCAGCAGCCTCTGGCCGCGATCGGCAAGGGTGGGAAGATTCATCTGACGGCCTCCGTAGCAGCCACGTGATCATGGGCCGGGTCGATAGTCGCCCTGAGGACGGCCATCTGCTCTTCGCGCAGCTTCCTGTAGCGTTCGAGAAAGGCGGTTTCGTCCAGTGGCAGCTGCATTTCGCGACGCATGGCGAACAGCGCTGGCGGGAACAATGCGCCGGGCGTCTCCATCTGCGTGAGCATGATCCTGGCCATTTCGCTGTGGGCGGATTGCCGCAGGTCAACGATGCGGTTGCGCTCCGCCATCGCCTTGCCGATCTCGTTCACGTGGTGCGTGACGTGGTTTCTTGCGGCCTGCCACGCGTCGTTGTCTTTTTCCGCCTTCGTGACCAGGTCCAGTTGCACCTTGATCCACGCATCGCGCAGGCCTTCGTGAATCGTCGTGTTCCGGTCCAGGTCGGCGAGCTGGCTCTGGAAATTTTCCAGTCTGGCACGGCACAGCGAGAGTTCCCAGAAGCCCCGTCCCAGCGCACTGGCCAGCGCCTGGCAGGCGTTCACCGTATCCTGCGTGCCGATTGCCGCCACCTTGATGAAGGTCGCATGGGCCGTCCCATACTTTTCAGAAATTCCAGTCACGGGCAACTGGAGGTTGACCAGCGCACCGAGCGAATTCTGCATGGTGAGCGCGGCTTCGACTGCCGGCAGAAAGACATCCCGGCGCAGGGCCATCTCCCGCTCGCGATTGCGTTGCGTGGCGTCATGGTCGAGTTCGCTGCGCTTGAGCTGCCGGTTGTGCCAGTTCGAGACGAACACGCCGGCGAGCGTGATGGCCGACGCGACCAGGCCGCTGACGCCGGCACCGAACACGGTCGCGGGCATGCCCAGGATCGGGCTGTCGGGCGTCGACGCGGGAAGCGCGTGCAGCAGCGTGCCCATGGCCAGCGCGCACTCGGTCTGCATGAACGTCATAAGTCAGTCTCCGGGCGGGCGAATGGAAACCGCCCGGCCGGGGCGACCCGGTCGACGGCGATGTCTTCAGACGCGGTGATCACAGGATGCGCAGGTTGCGGATCCGGCCGATCTTCGGCGAACGCTCGCGGATCAGGTCGGCGATGAACTCGGGCAGCAGCGCGCGCGGGACATTCGCCGGCACGTCGCTGACTGTCTGGCCCGGCACCTGGACGATGAAGTCGTCCGGCGAACTCGCCAGGCTGTGCTCATAGCTCACTCGGTAATCCATCTTTATTTCCTTCGGGTAAAACGGGGACTTCCATTGGCTGGTTCACGTGGCCGGCCGGGCGAAATCAGCCGGCGTGAGGACCGGTTTGGCAAGGGCCTCCTGCAGTAGAGTGAGCATGACTGCACCGCCGTCGTGACACAGTTCAACCACGCGGTAGTTCCACGTATTAACGGGGCTGCAGTCGTTGTCGGAATGTTCGGACATGGTTGTGATGGCGTGGGGTAGATGGCACGGCAGCCAGGGTACTATTGATAACATATTTTATCAATAGTAACCGCATTGAATAAAGCGCGGTGGATCGGTTCCGGAGAACCCACCCGCCCGCGCCCAGGAAAGTCACTTTTTCTTCGGCTTGCTTGAGGTTGCGCCCTTGCGCTGGGAGAGGTCCGAAGCGGCGACCTCTTTCTCCTTCCTGGTCGACTTCGGATCACGCAGGATCTTGCCCGCGTCCGATGCTGGTTTCTTGCCTGTTGCCATGGTCACCTCGTTGTGGTCGAACCCTCAAGTCAGGGCACATTAATCGTATGAACAACAAGAGGGAATTTCAAGGCAAGGGACGGGCGTTGCTTCACGGGATGGTTGCCATAGCCTCGCGACAATTTGGCTCCGTGAATCTTTCTTGCTCCCATCGCGATTGACACCTACCCTTCCTGTAAGATTCGCTGATTAGCGGAGACGCAGATATCCTATGACTCGCCCTGAACCAGCCACATTCGGCAGCTACATTGCCGACGCCCGCAAGAAGCTCCAGATCAGCCAGAAGGAGTTGGCCTCGCGCATCCTGCGCGAAGAAGACGACGCGCCCATTTCTCCTCAATACCTTAACGACATCGAACGCGATCGTCGTAATCCGACTTCGGATCACCTGATCCTACAGTTTGCCAAGGCCCTCAAGATCGACGCCGACTATCTCCATTACCTGGCAGGCAAGCTTCCCGACGAGATACGCCAGAAGAATTTATCAGAGGATGCAGTGAGAGCCGCCTTCACTGCATTCCGCAGACCACAAACGAAATGACGCCATGGTGACTTTTGTTCGCGATCACACAGGCCGCTTTCAGCAGCGGCCACACTTCAAACCAGAAGAGCTGGATCGAGAATGCGAGTCCATCATTACTGGGTTCCTCAAACAGTTGCACGGCGACGTCCGCTACCCGATCGATACAGAGGACCTTAAGAACCTGATCGAGCGCGATGCCGAAGATCTGGACGTTTACGCGGACCTTTCCGTCTATGGCGCCGATGTCGAGGGTGTGACCGAGTTTCACCCGGGAAGCAAGCCTGCAGTGAAGATAGCCTCGATCCTTACCGAGGACGCACGCCGTGAAAACCGGCTTCGAACGACGCTGACGCACGAGTACGGGCATGTCCACTTCCACAGCTACCTCTGGGAGATAGAGCAGCCACCGGACCTGCTTCGCCAACAGCCGAACCGCGACAAGATTATCTGTAAGCGTGATGCGATGATCGATGCCGTGCAGACTGACTGGATGGAGTGGCAAGCCGGCTACGTATGCGGCGCGATCCTGATGCCCAAGAGCGCCGTGCTCGCCTTATGTTGCTCTTTTGCTGAAACGCACGGCCTCTATGGGGCCGTTTCGCTGCAGACCTCGCACGGCGCGGCGCTCATTGCAAGCGTCGTGAACACATTCCAGGTGTCAGATGAAGCGGCCCGCGTGCGCCTCCTCAAGCTTGGGCTTGTGACGCAGGCCGCTGCTACCCGATCTCTCTTCGAATAAACAGCGCGGAACATAGCAACCGCTTGCACCGACCGCGCGTTGGTGATACGCTAATCAGCATATCGGCGGATTAGCGTTTGTGATGTTGTGAACGCCTCGCCAAGATAAGCAGGGAAGGCGCCGTGAAATAGCGCTCTTGCGAACAATCACTGTCTTGAAGAGGTATGTATGAACGAGATGTCAGTGGACGTTTTTCTCCATGGTAGCGGCCGCCCGCAGGTGGCGAAGACACGGCTCAACGAAACACTCAGGGAACTGCTGGTCCGATGCGAGGCACTCCCGGGCGAAGGTCAGTTTGTCTTCGTCGGTGAGGTCGACGAGGCGATTCGCCTGCCGGACGCCGACGCCGATACCCATGAACCGGTCGACCTTGAATTGACGATCGAGCAGTTGGAGCTTCACAAGCATAAGCACGTGCATACGCAGTCGGTGCATCGTGTAGAAGTGACGGTGTTCTTCAATGGCCATCACAAGCGCCGGTTTTCTCCTGCGACGACTATCGCAACGGTGACAACCTGGGCGAAGAAGCGCTTCAATATTGACCCGCGTGCGGGCGCCGACTTCGTCCTCGCGTTGCGGCCGACCGGCCAGCATCCTCGTCCGAACGAATTTTTGGGCGAACTCCTGGAACCGGGTTGCCACGCGTTGGAGTTCGATCTGATCAAAGAAGTGACCCCACAAGGCTGATCGCAATGTCGAAGTCGACAGCTCAGCGTCTTCTCGGGGAAGACTTGCAACGCGCAGAATTTCAGATTGGCGTTGCCAAAGGGCAGTGGTCGCTCATTCGGAAGGTGTCGGAGGCGGACTGGCCCTTCGTCTACACGTCGGTTCAGGCCGCACCACGCCCGGGAGGGCCTGAACGCCTGACGGTCCGCTGGGACGTCGACGGCTACGGCAGCCAGTCGCCGACTGGGGCCTTCTGGGATGAAGTTGGCAACGACTTCCTGGCAATCGACCGATGGCCGAAAGGCCGCCCAAACTCACCTGTTGAAAGTGTATTCAAGGTCTCCGGCTGGTCGGCTCCTGGGAAGGGGTTCTATCACCCCTACGACAGGCAGGCGAGGCTCAATCACCACGAGTGGCCAACACAGAATCCGCAGTATGTATGGACGCCCCAGCATACGCTGACGGATTTCCTTACCCTGGTGCACCGTTGGCTGAATTGCGAGGATTATCTTGGCTGCTGAACGTACCATCCGGATCCCCCTGCTGACCTGGCGCCGGCTGGTCGCGGAGCTGCACAAGCGGGGAAAGCGCCGGCAGGAGAGCGGCGCTTTCCTGCTCGGCAAAACGACGGTGCCCGATGGTCGAGTTGAGGCTTTTGTCTGCTACGACGATCTCGACCCCACCGCACTGTCGAAAGGCATTGTTATGTTCCATGCGAAAGGTTTTTCGGAGCTCTGGGATCTTTGCGAGAAGAAGGAGCTGCAAGTTCTAGCCGACGTACATACCCATCCGACGGCTGACGTTCGCCAGAGCAGCATCGACCAGGACCACCCCATGCTGCCCGTGGCGGGGCACGTTGCGCTCATCCTGCCTCGCTATGGATACGCATCGAAGTGGTCAATGGCAGGTGTAGGAATTCACGTTTTTCAGGGATATGGACGCTGGAAGTCATTTCCCCACGACCATCCTGACGCCCCGATCAAGCTCTGCACATGGTGACGCCCGATGAACCAACCGATCTCTAGTGACCTGCTGTCGCGTATCGACAAGCTATTCATGGACCAAGACGCCACTGATCTGGAGGAGTCCCGTCGCCGACGAGCGCAGCGAGGCCTAGAGGTGCTCGTCGGCGATGACGTCAAAGCGTCATATGGCTTGCAGCTGGCTCTGCTCACTGCGGTGAACTTAGGCGTCAAGTGTTTCGCCGGCGCAACTGTGGTGCACGCGTCGGCAGACATGTGGCTGGCTCCGTGCCTGGTTCCGGTGGTCCGCTCGGGAACGCTAGGTGACGCGATCATCGAGCTTGGCGGCAGCCTGGTCGCTCGGAACAGAGCTGCGCCGCGCGGCCGTCATCTTCTGCTCGGTAACGCGGTCGCCGAAGAAGGCTCGCTCAGGCTGACCTATGACGGCTGGCGTATTTCGGTCGGGCCCGCGAACGAGGTGCCTCGGATGGCGGAGCGTACCTACTGTCCGCTTGCCGGCATTGCGGTCGCCGCCATTGCAGTGGGGGAGTTGTTCGCCGATTTTGCAGGCATCAACATCACGGCCACGCGGCGGGTTGTTGCGATGTCGCTCTGGCGGCCGGACCTGCCGTTTGAACACCCGGACGCGGTTGGCATGCAGCTCGCTGAATTGCCGCTCTCTCTGGGCCTCTTTGGACTCGGGCATCTGGGGCAAGCCTATTTGTGGGGCTTTGCAGCATTGCCGTACGCGTCGCCCGAAAGGGTGATGGTTCTGCTCTGCGATGACGATGAGGTAGAGAAGGTGAACGTCGAGACGGGCGCCTTGTTGACGGCTGCGGCGGTGCAACGGCTCAAGACGCGCGTGGTTGCGGAATGGCTTGAAGGACGCGGGTTCGTGACCAGGCTGCTGGAGCGTCGCGTCGACATGCAATTCAGGCGCACCGATCGTGAACCAATAATTGCTCTGTGCGGTTTTGACGATAATCAGCCGCGGCAGTGGCTCGCAAATGCTGGTTTCCAGGCGATTTTCGATAGCGGATTGGGCGGTGAGGCATTTAATTTTGACACCATCGCTTTTCATACTTGGCCGAATCCACGGATCGCCTCGGAAGTGTGGCCCCTGGAGTCCGCGTCGGAGGTCGCTCTGCGCGAGGCACGTAAGAGACAACAGGCCGATAGCAACGCGGCATATCAGACCCTTGGTGCCGACGAGTGCGGCCGCTTACTGCTCGCGGGCAAATCGGTCGCGGTGCCTTTCGTCGGAGCTATGGCAGCGTGCATCGTGCTGGCCGAAATGCTCAAGAACGTCAACGGTGGCCCGACATTCAGCGACCTGAAGCTTCGGCTCTGCGCGCTCGGCAACAGTCCTTTGGACGGGCGGCTGGCGAGCGAGGTGGCGACGCCGATGCGGGGCTTGGCAACGCAAGCCGCCAAGTAACTTTTGTAGGGTCTGCCTATCAAACTATGGCGGCGCAGCGGGTCGTCGGTGAATCGGGCAGTGGGCCATCTAACACGCAACTTTGAAGGTTGGTGAGCCATCGTCGACTGCGCCATCTAGCAAGGCCTTCCCCGGATGCGGATGCTGGGGAGGGATACGCGCCGCGATCTCAAGAACGGACTTTCCACTGATCACTGCCCGAGCGATGAACTGCTCTAAACCTGCTCTTTGGGCTCATACCACTCGCCGTGACATCTTGTGTACCTGACTTGCTTAGCGGGCAACGTTACAGTGACTATTCCCGGTCGCTTCAGTTTGGGATTTCTCAGGAACATCAAATAGCCGAGGCCTCGGCACATATCCTCACCGCTCTCGGCAACGAAATGCGCCAGACAGTTGACGCAGAACACACGATTTGATGTCGCCATCAGTTCACCCATGTTTGAGTAGGTGGGTTGAACCTGTTATCTGTTAGTTACGCAAATTTATTTCGCCAACATGTCCTTCTTCGTGGACAGGCGGTAACGCCAGGCCGGCAGCAAGTAATGCGCTCCGATGTCGTCGCCGGTCCGGTCCGCTCAGGCCGCCATCCGATGTTCGTAGTAAGGACGATGGCGATCGTCGAGAATCGCGTACTGTGCCGCGAGATTGCGTGGATCGGGATTGAGCCACGCGTCGATATGCTCCGGCTTGATGGGAATGATGCAGCGATCGTGGCCGGCGGCGGCAACTTCAGGGGGCGGCTCATCAGTGATGGCCGCGAAGGAGAGCACATCAGGCTCGCCAGGGCTTTGCCAGTGCGACCACAGGCAGGCGATTAGCATGTCCCGAGCGGGTTGCGGCTTGAACTCCAGGACCACGTTTTCCTCTAGCTCGCCTTCGGCGAGTTCGCGCCCTTCCAGACGATGTCGTTTCACGTTTTCATAGAACGCGTTCGCGACGATAAGACCGTGCGAATACCCAAAGAGTCCCTTCCAGAAGCCTTCCAGGTTGTCAAACCTGGCATTGTAAAGTCCGGGATATTTCTTGTCGTAGAACGCAGGCTTGCCAGCCGGGCGACAGTGATATCGCATGGGCTTGATGACACGCTTGCCGTTTTCCATGATCATGACCGGAGCATAGTTGCCGGGGAAAATTCGCGAATCGCGGTCTTTCAGTTCGGTGCGACGGAGATCGTCGAGCCCGTGCAGCGCCGACTCGATCTTGTTGGTTGCGATCCGTTTGCTTTCGGTGGCCGCCTTCGTCGTCTTGCTCTGCAGGGTGCGTTCCGCGTCGGCGAGTCGCGCGCGCTGTTTGAACAGTTCCTGCTCCAGCTTTGGGACCTGGTCGCGGGTGAACTGGTCAATCGCTTCCTTGATCCGCCGTTCCTCGTCGGTCTGGGGAACCGAGAACGCGGCGTCCATCGCCTTCGGAATCTTGATGTTGC
This sequence comes from Paraburkholderia caffeinilytica, assembly GCF_003368325.1. NCBI lineage: Bacteria > Pseudomonadati > Pseudomonadota > Betaproteobacteria > Burkholderiales > Burkholderiaceae > Paraburkholderia > Paraburkholderia caffeinilytica. Next base: position 15,662 of record NZ_CP031468.1, read on the forward strand.
TGCCCTCGGCGCGTTCCCAGTACAGCTGTGCGAACTCCCGGATGCTCATGTGCGCGCCAAACATCCTGACGTACTTGCGGTAGTCCGCCTGGATCTGGGCTGAATAGCACATGGTGGCTCTCCTTTTTGAAGGAAGGTGCGCGAATATGGTACGCCGGTTCCTAATGGAAGTTTCGTGTCGACGTGACGAGCGAGCCGAGCAGCGGGGAAACGTCGACCAGCCGGTGCGCGACGAGGTGGCGCACTTCACCCTCACGCTGCCAGACACCGTACACGGCAAGCAGTGACGAGCCGAGCGCTTCGCGTCGCTGCTTTTCCAGCAGGGACGGCCAGATGATGACGTTGACCTGTCCGGTCTCATCCTCAAGCGTGACGAACATCACACCCTTGGCCGTGCCCGGCCGCTGCCGGACCGTCACGATGCCGCAGGCACGAGCGAGCTGCCCGTTCCGGAATCCGGCCAGCGTCGACGCCGACAGCAGGCGCTGGGCAAGCAGGCGAGGGCGCAGCAGTTCCAGCGGGTGCCGGCCGAGTGTCAGACCGAGGGTCCGGTAATCGCTGGCGATCTGCTGGCCTTCCGTCATCGGCGCGAGGACCGGCGTCGCGTCGTCATCAGTCGCGCCGCGCAGCAGATCCCGGTCCGGTACCGCAGCCACCGCATGCCACAGAGCTGCGCGCCGGTCGCCGGCGAGCGAGCGTAACGCGTCGGCCATAGCGAGCGCCTGCAGGTCCTTGCGATCGAGTTGCGCGCGTCGTGCCAGATCGGAGACATCGGCAAAGGGCCGCACGGCCCGCGCGAGCTCGATGCGCGCGGCGGCTTCTTCCTTCAGGCCGCGAACCAGCGACATGCCGAGGCGCACCGGCGCGCGAGTCGATCTGCCCTCGACTGCCGAGTCCCAGTTGCTGAGCGTCACGTCGACGGGCAGCACCTTCACGCCGTGGCGCCTTGCATCCTGCACGAGCTGTGAGGGTGAATAGAATCCCATCGGCTGGCTGTTGAGCATGGCGACGAGGAACGCGACCGGCTCATGACACTTCAGCCATGCACTCGCGTAGACAAGCAGCGCGAAGCTCGCCGCGTGACTCTCCGGAAAGCCATATTCGCCGAAGCCCTGGATCTGCGCAAAGATGGCCTCGGCGAACTCGCGGTCGTAACCGCGCTCGAGCATCCCGTTCACGATGCGGTCGTAGTAGGCTTCGAGTCCGCCCTTGCGGCGCCATGCGGCCATCGCGCGACGCAACTGGTCAGCCTCGCCGGCAGTGAATCCTGCCGCGAGCATCGCGACCTGCATCACCTGCTCCTGAAAGATCGGCACGCCGAGCGTGCGCGAAAGCGCCTGCTCCATCTGTGGGCTCGGATAGGTGACGGGCTCCACGCCCTGCCGCCGACGCAGGTAGGGATGCACCATGCCGCCCTGTACCGGGCCCGGACGTACGATCGCCACCTCGATCACGAGATCGTAAAAGCAGCGCGGCTGCAGGCGGGGCAGCATGCTCATCTGCGCGCGCGACTCGATCTGGAATACGCCAACGGTATCGGCGCGACAGATCATCTTGTAGGTCTCGGAATCTTCGGCAGGAATGTCCTGCAGTTCGAATGGCTCGCCGCGCTTTTCCGAAATGACGTCGAGCGCGCGGCGGATGGCCGACAGCATGCCAAGTGCGAGCACGTCGATTTTCAGCAGACCGAGCGCCTCGATGTCGTCCTTGTCCCACTGGATGATCGAGCGGTCGGCCATCGCAGCGTTCTCGATCGGCACCAGCCTCGACAGCTTGCCGCGGCTGATCACGAAGCCACCACTGTGCTGCGACAGATGTCGCGGAAAGCCCAGCAGCAGCGCCGCGAAATTCGCCCACTGCACGATCAGCGGTGCTTCAGGGTCGAGACCGGCCTCGGCGAAGCGGTTGAGCAGATCGCGGCTGGAGTCGAACCACTGGTAAGCCTTCGCGACGCGATCGACGATCGCCGGATCCACGCCGAGCGCCTTGCCCGATTCGCGCAGTGCGCTACGTGGGCGGTACGTCGTCACGGCGGCCGTCAGTGCTGCCCGATCGCGCCCGTACTTGCGGTAGATGTACTGCACGACTTCTTCACGGCGCTGATGCTCGAAATCGACGTCGATGTCGGGCGGCTCACCTCGCTCTTTCGAGATGAACCGCTCGAACAGCATCGACGAGCGCGCAGGATCCACCTCGGTCACGCCAAGAGCAAAGCACACGGCCGAGTTGGCCGCCGAGCCGCGCCCCTGACACAGGATCCCTTCGCTGCGCGCGAACCGGACAATGTCGTAGACCGTCAGAAAGTACGGCTCGTAGCGCAGATCCCCGATCAGCGAGAGCTCGTGTTCGATCTGCTGCTGTACCTGATGTGGGATGCCCGCTGGCCAGCGGCGATGTGCGCCGATGTAAGTCTCCTGTCTCAGGTAGCTGGTCGGCGTATGGCCGACTGGCACCAGCTCGTCCGGATACTCATAGCGCAGCTCGTCGAGTGAAAACGTGCACAGGTGCGCGATCCGCAGCGTCTCCTCAAGCATCCGCTGCGGGTACAGGTTGGCGAGTCGCAGGCGCGATCGCAGATGCTGCTCTGCGTTGGGCGCGAGATCATAGCCGCACTCGGCTACCGGTTTGCCAATCCGGATCGCCGTGAGCACGTCTTGCAGCGGTTTGCGCGAACGCACGTGCATGACAGGAGCACCTGTCGCCACGACGGGAATGCCGTGGCGAGCAGCGACGTGTTCGACGGTGCCACGGTGGATGTCGTCCATTGCCCGGGCATGCAGCGTCAGGGCGATCCACGCGCGATCGCCGAAGGTCTGGGCGAACCACTCGACCTGCGTATCCAGCCTCTCTTCGTCGGCCGGGTAGTCCGGCGACAGGATCGCGACGCAGTCCGGCAGTGCCCGCAGGTGCCCGAAGGGCTTCTCGGGGTGCGCGAGATCCAGGGGGGCAATCCGGTAGCTGCCCTTGTGCGCGCGCATGCGGCCGAGCGTGATCAGCTCCGACAGGTTGCCGTAGCCTTCGCGTGTCATCGCCAGCGCGGTGAATGACAGGGCAGGCGTGCCGTCGGCGTTGGTCAGATGGAAGTGTGACCCGACGATGAACGGCAGACCGGCCTTCTTCGCCTCGACGTGGGCACGAACAACGCCGGCCAGCGAGCATTCATCCGTGATGGCCAGTGCGGCATAGCCCAGCTGCGCCCCACGTGCAGCGAGATCCTCGGCGTGCGATGCGCCGTGCAGAAAGGAAAAGTTGGACGCGCACTGGAGTTCCGCATAGTCGGGCAGTGCGCCGTAGGTCGGCGCCATGGGCGATCACCCGAACAGGCCGTGCAGGAACCAGCGCGGCTCGCGTTCCTCGACGGCGCTTACGCGCTCCCGGAAGACCCAGTAGTGCAGCGCGTCGTCGGACTCCGCGACAAAATAGTCTCGCGTCACCGGGTGCCCATCCTGCCAGCCGACCTCGATCCGTTCGCCCGGCGAGACCATGCGCAGCGGCGTGCCGTAGAACGGGCGGTGGCCGCGCATGATGAGCTGTACCGGGTTGTCCAGAAGCCAGGTGGGTCGCGGAAGATCTGGCGGTGGCAACATGGGCCTGGCGGTCTCGCCGATGGGAAGCCAGCGTGCGGCGACTTCCGGGCGGTGGTCGGCAACCGGAGCCGCCTTGAGCACGTTCTGCGCGCCGAGCCGGGCGACGAGGAGTTCCATCAGGCGCGCGTGATCCTGCGGCGAGCCGCCGGGTTCCGGGAACAGCGATTCGCTCGGCGCGTCCGCTTCGCGGACGTCCTTTGCATCGAGGCGAACGGCGATGACCGGCGCGGCCAGTTCAACGCGGCCCAGCCGTTCTTTCAGAAGACGCACGAGGTGGTCCTCGCGCGACGTCGGTTCCGCAAGGGCAACTTCGATTGCCGTCGGCGGCACCGCCGCGCGGCCGCGCTCATGCTCGAGCTCAAGCACAAACCGCTCGATCGCAAGCTGTCGGGCCGACAGCCAGCCGGTCATCTGCAGGATCAGGCGCCGCGCCGCGAACAGCACGGCCTCTGCGTGCTCGATCCGGTCGGGCAGCTCGAGTCGCGCACTGAAGGCGGGAGGCATCTCGAGCCATTCATACACCTCCGGTGCCGCGCCCGTCGCGCGATCGAGCGCATCCAGCAGCGCCGTGCCGCAGCGTTTCTTGAGGCCTGCGCGAGGCAGGCGCCGGACGTCGTCCACCGTTTCGCATCCCAGGCCGTCGAACCATTCGGCGTAGTGGCGCGCCGGCGGCAGGGCAGGTAACGGCACGCGACGCAGTGCGCGGTCGACGGATCGCAACGTGAGGGCAATGCCACCCGAGGACCGGGCGAAGAGCCACGCGGCCTGCCCTGTTGGTGCAACAGCAAGCGTTGCCGTTACGCCGAACGCGATCACCGTTTCGCGCGCGAGTCGGCGCAGCGGGCGAATACCGCCGAAGAGCCGCAGGCTCGCCGAGACGTCGACCAGCACGACCGATTCCTCCGCCAGCACCACGTGCGGGGTGAACTGCAGCAGGGCGAAGGCCACGCCACGAACCAGCTCCGCTTCACGGGTGAGATCACGTTCCCGGATGACCGCGTCGGGGACGAGCGTCAACACGCCACCGCGGCGCATGCCGGGCACGATCCCGCCCGAGTGCGCCGCGCGGTCGAGCGCGACAACGCGGTCCTTCTCCAGCACGACAAACCCGCCCTCATTGCGTGGCATCGACCAGCGCGGGAGAAACGACTCGAGGGCGAGGTGCGGCAGATGTACGCCGATCCAGAGTTGCATATCGGCTCAACAGGGCAGGTGAAGGTACGAGAGGAACGAAAACGGGTTCGTCGCGCTGCGGTCCGCGGCGCTTGACGAAGGTCACTTCAATACCGCCCCTGGCGGCTCGCAGCGCAAGCCGCAGCGGCGCCGGCGACGTCGCCTGGGCGGCCGCGAGCGGGCGAAACAGGAACAGCAGGGTGTCCGAGGCCTGCGCGGCCAGATGCAGGCGCCGCAGCGCTTCCTGCCGGACTTCGGCCTGCCAGAAGAGCAGGGCGCCGCAGGTGCCGGCACGCAGGATCTGCTCGGCGGCCCACAGCGCGTCAGCAGTGCGCGGAGCATGCAGTGCGCAGGCCTGCGCTGAGGGAATGTCCAGCCACGCCAGACCGGCCGGTTGCAGCCGGTGCGGCGGCTGCAGCAGGAGCAGGGGGCGGGATCCGACGGTCGCCAGTGCGGGCTGCAGCAGACGCAGTTCACCGCAGCCAGGCTGCGGTGTGAGCAGTTCGGTGAGCGCGCCAGCGGGCCAGCCGCCGCCCGGCAATCCGGAGGCCAGCGCGGCGTGGCCGCACGACACCACCCGATCGAAGCCGGCGGCCAGTTGAGATGCTCGCCATAGCGCGGGGTGGATTTCTTCAGGGTGACGCGGGAGGGCGCTCATGGGGCAAGAACACTGTATGGATATACAGTATCTAGTGTAGCGCTTATCTCCAAAAAATGTAAAAGGGGGTGGTCCGGAGGCCGCGGCCGGTTACAGCTGGGGTTCCGTGCCAAGCGGGCGCGAGACCATCTTTTGCGACATGGGAGGGAACCCCAGCGGTGACAGACCTGCCGGGTGGTAGGGCTTGCCAGAGAGGTAAGGGGTTCGTACCATGCCTGCACTCGACCGGTTGTCTGGATGGCGTAGAGAAAATTCGTTGTACGCCAAAAATTACAAGGCAGGTGGGCATGTACCGATTCGAAGATTACGACCTCATCATCGACGCGCGCAGCGAACGCGAATACGCCGTGGATCACATCCCTGGGGCAATCAACCTCCCCGTGGTCAGCAATGACGAATACGCCGAGGTCGGCACCTTGCATCGGACCGACAAAATGCGGGCATATCTGATCGGCGTGTCCTATTCGCTGAAAAACATTTCGCGACACCTTGACACCGTAATTGCGGGCCGCCCACGTCATGGCAGGGTGCTTGTATATTGCTTTCGCGGCGGAAAGCGCAGTCGACTTTGGTTTGATGCTCTCGATACGATCGGCTATAAGGTGGACCGTCTACCTGGTGGCTGGAAGGGCTATCGACGTTGGGTCAACGAGCAACTGACAAAGCTACCGCGGGAGTTCTCGTATGTGGTCCTGTCAGGCTCGACTGGTTGTGGAAAGACTCGATTGCTCGATCAACTCGAAGCCGTCGGTGCGCAGGTCTTGAATCTGGAGGCGCTCGCGTCTCACCGGGGCTCGGTTATTGGTGCGATACCTGGTACCCCGCAGCCGACGCAGAAATACTTTGATAGCCTGCTGCAACAAAAGCTTAGTACTTTCTCGCCCAGCCGCCCGGTGTGGGTGGAAGCAGAGAGCAAGAAGATTGGCAACGTGCAGTTACCGGAAGCGCTGCTCGAAACGATGCATATGAAGGGCAAGCCTGTCTGCGTGAATGCGCCGATGGCCCAGCGAGTCATATTGTGGCGAGAGGACTATCACCATTTCGAGCAAGATCCGGACGCCTTCGTATCGAAACTCGCCTCTCTGCGGAGCCTTATCGGAGGCAAAGAGTTCGAGGTGTGGCAGGAAATGGCCAGAACACGGCAAATACCCGAGTTGTTCGAGCGGGTCATGGTCGCGCACTACGATCCCGCCTATGCACGTTCGACACGGCGCAGTTATCCCGCACTTGCAGACGCACCAGTCGTTGACTTGCAGGAACTGTCGCCAAACAGTCTCCGCGCCGTGGCGCTTGCGCTCATTCAGCGCTTTGGCTAAACGACTCTTATCTCAATCTCACTAAAACCGTGTCATTGCCAATCGCCCCCGCGATACGGGTGGAATAGGGCATATTTGCCATGTCGTCTATGCAAGAAGCATATGGACGCAGAGAAATTTCCGCCTTGTAGCCATGGGTACCTTTCTTCGTGTTTCCGTTTGTAACTGAATTGGTGGAGGGGAAGGGAGGGCGGGTATGGTCATATCTTATGAATTGATCTAATCGGGACAGATTGACTGATTGGGATTGCTTCAAATATGACCACGACGATCGAAGACCGCATGATCTTGCTCCTGAATGAGCAGGCCCGCCTCGCGCCAAGTGAAGACGAAAGGCCAATGGGCGCACTTCGCAGGGCGTTCGGTACTCTGCTCCCGAGGCCCGAGCCTGGCCGGGGTTACTTGGAGCGGCTGACGGAATACACCCGTATTTCCATTCAGCGCTGGCGTAAGGTGTTTCATCGTCGACAACGACCCACGCCAGACATGATCGAGGCGCTGGCACGTCTTTTCCCGCACTATGCTTTCTGGCTTGTCACGGGCATTACAGACGCGGCCAATGGCCATGTTGCACCGGATAACGCGCAAACATTTCCGGAGCGCCTGTATGCGCAGTCAGATGGCGCATCCCTGTATTTCCGCAGATCACTGGTTCTATTTCGTCGCCTGTTCGAGGAGTCGAGCGTCAATCTGCAAGATGACCATCAGCGCATGTATGCAGCGGAACGCACCAGGCCGCTCGCTCACTGGCACGACAGCCCGCTTGTCGATGCGGCTTACCGGATTTCTCAATCAAGGGAGTACTGCGAGCTGCATGAGATCTGGGAGTCCCGCGAGAAGTACCGGGCTGATAACTTGAAACGCATCTGGCCAACATCCCCTGACGATCGGCCGTGGGTGCAGCGTGCGAAGGAAGCAAAGGAGCAGGGGCTTTCGTTTCCTATACTGGGCGTCGATCCCCGCACATCGCACCAAGACCACTGCGATCTTTACTACGTCCCGCGAGTGCCCTGCCCAACGCGCTTCGCATTGAGCGTTCTAAACACATCGCCGGCGGATCTGAGAGACGAGGAGTTGAAGCGTCTGCGAACATGGCTGGAGCAGTTGCAGGACGACGACCTGTTCGTGTTCTTTCAGTATCTCGAGCATCACGGCATCGACCGCGAGTTAATTTTCCCGTTGGAGCCCGGAACCATACGATTCGCATGGCTCGGGATGGCCGACTCCGAGATCGAACAGTTCGTTAATTACGTGCAAAGCCAGCGTTCGAGTCGACCGCGCGATAAGTATCCAGCGCGGATGAGCAGAAAGCTGGCGTAGCACTCGTGTGCATGAGGTGGCCCGGCGATTCGCCGGAGTGAAGATGATTTGTTGGATTGGAAACTATGAGCGACTGTATCAGCATTGTGTGCCCTTCTTGTGGGGCCGATCACGGTGATGATGGATGGGAAGTCTTGCAGGAAAACGAAGTCCATCAAATGAAGTGCGAAGTCTGCCGCGCGGAATTTTTCGTATCGATCTTCGAGTGCGAAAGATGCGTGGCAGACAATGTGATTTCGTCTCAATCTGAGCATGAAGTCAAGAATCGGACGTGTCGTGCTTGCGGACATCGCCCCGAGATCGAAGGCCAGGATTATGAAGAACCTTGTCTATGAACGAGCCGTTAGTGCCGATGTCGAGCAGGTGGGCATTCGTCTCTATCAGGTGCCAGGCGGTTTCATTGCGGAAAGGTATCTGATTCAGGGTGACGAACTTATGCTGGTTCAGATTATGCCGATTTCATCAAAAGGCGAGTTTGAAAAGTTCGCGCTTTCGGACCCACATCATTCGGTTATGCGGGCAATTTATACGGAAGTGCGAAACATTGTCTGGGCGGATGGGGTTGGTGAAGTAATCTAGATGGATCGACCGTAATGGAACTGAGCTTTGATGCCGTTATAAATGCAGCGGATGAATTGGAGTTGATACCGCTTGTTAGCGACGCAATTCGATCGAAGGGAGCGGAATGGTTTGTGTTCGTTTCGTTGCATCCGACCGATCATTCAGCCAGTCGCTCCACCCATCGATTCTTGATCGGTTGTCGCCCTGAATGGTGCCAACTGTACAACGCGAACCGATGGTATCTGACGGACCCTTGTCTCGATTACGCACGATCGAACACTGCGCCAGTGTTGGGCTCGGAGTTGCCAGTCCGGACTGCTGGGCAAAAGCGGATGCTTGAGGTTGCCGCGGAACACGGGTTTCTCAGCACGTTCCTCATTCCTGCGCACGCTAGCGAGAAAGGCCGGATTGGAGCTCTCTACCTTGGCTCGAGCGTGAAGCCCGAGGAAGGTGAGCCGAAACTCAGAGAGGGAAGGGCATTTTTCCGGGCCCTGGCGTTGGAGCTCCTCGATTGGTCATCGCGGGGAGTGCGAGAAGATGCGATCAGAAAGTGTGGCCTTTCACAACAGGACGTGCAGTTGATTGGATTCGTAAGATCTGGCTTCAATGCAGGTGCGATCGCCGATGAGCTGAAAGTGTCTTCGACGACTGTCTACAGGCAGTTCCAACGGATCAACGAAAAGATTGGCGTTTCGCACATTACCGCGGCGGTGCGGTTTGCGGAAGAAAATGACATCTTTGCGCAGCAATAAGGGCGGGTTCTGGCTGTCGACGCTATTACCAGCGACCGCGACGGCATTCTTCATTTACCGGCATCCCTGGCTGTTTTTGCTGTTCTTGGTTGTGGTGGTTCCTGCCGCTGACGCGGTTATCGGGCAGGACGTGGAGGTCACAAACCAGAGGGCGAGCCGAGCGCCGAGCGGTCCTGTAGTCCCACTCACTTACATTTGCGTGTGGGGCGCTGCGGTGCTTGTTGCCCTCGAAAGAGCGATGACCGCGAGGCCGCTGGAGTTTGCCGGGCTCGTTATTGCCTCAGGGGTGCTGAGTGCTTTCGCGATGGCGCACATTCACGAGGTAATGCACCGGGGCGGGCGTGTATCCAGGCTGATCTCCGACGTAGCGCTAGCAGTCGCTGGATACCCTCACTACCGGGTCGTACATCAACTCCACCACGGGCATGTCGGCGATCCGCGATTTGGCTCAACGGCCCATGTTGGCCTGTCGGTTTGGTGTCACGTCGGCCGCTCCTTCTTCTCGGCGCTGAGATCCGCTATTGCTTACGAGCTAAGCCAGGCCCGCAGGTGGAGGGGAAGCCGGCTCCTGCAGATCGTCCCGGTCAGCGTAGCCGTCGTGGGCCTTTTCGCGTGGTTTGGTGGGTGGCGTGGGGCGGTCTTCTACGCGGGGCAGGGCATAGTCTCTGTCTTCGTCGTAGAGGCGGTTGGCTACCTGCAGCACTATGGCCTGTGTGGTAGTCCTGACGACCTGGGCAATCAGATTGCGTGGGACGTTAATTTCTGGTTGTCCAATCGCCTATTCGTAAATAACGGGCTTCACACCCACCATCATCTTGAGCAAACGCAGGCCTATGATCGCCTGGTTCACGCCGGGAGAGCGCTTCCTGGCGGCTATCTGCACATGTTTGGCCTGGCGTTAATTCCACCGCTCTGGTTCTCGGCCATGAACCATAGGCTATCAAAGACAAGCCACTAGCATAAAACACTGGCGGCCGCAAGGCTAAGTGGGTCTCTTGAATTCGTCACATCATCTGTTGGAAAGTGTCACTACGGTGTTGTCTTGGTAGTGCGCTTGCGTGCGACAAGAGCGAGCATGCGTTCGGCGAACATTGTTATCTCGTCTGGGGTCATGAGCTCGGCGAGAGACATCGTAGTGACGGTTTCGCGTAATTCGTCGAGATCGGTATCGCCGCGGACACTGAGCTGGGGATAGGTCGACTCCAAACGCGCGACCAGCTCAGCGTTGAGTGAGCGCTGATTCTTCGTGGCGGATTCGTTCAACTGGTGGTAGAGGGACCACGGTAGCCGGAATTGTGAGCGGTAGCTGTCTTTCATAGTGACATTTGACACTACGTTGGCGCTGGAATATAGTGACAATGTGTCACTACCACGTAGTGACTATAAAGCACCAGAGGAGAGAGAATGGGTGACATCGTTCGCTCGCAGTGTCGACTCCCCCGAGAGCTGAATGAGTGGCTCATCGATCGGGCAAAGCAGGAGGCACGGTCAAAAAATGCGCAGCTGATTGTCGAGCTTCGTACTCGTCGGGCCGAACTGGGAGATGGGGTGGTCTGCAAGGAGTGCGCGTCGGATGCGCCCTCCGCGTCGCCAACGTCGCGACAGGAGCAGGTATCAGAAAGAGATTAAATTGGTTCGCATCGCGCGGCCGGATTTTGGCGAGGTAACGCCAGACAGGGAAGGGCCGGCGTGGAGGTACGGGTAGTAGAAGCGGTCAGCGTCGATGTTGCGAGCAGTGGCGTCGACCTGACCAGTTGTTGGAACCTGAGAGGTCGACAATGGCTAAAGCCATTATATCGTTCGGGCACAGCCGGCGACATAACGTGAGCGAGGGGGGAAGTCATGCTTGATTTCATCTCGTTAGCCCAGCAATGCGCGCCGAACGTCCACCCCACGACGCTTCAGGCGGTCGTGAGGACTGAGTCCGGCTTCAATCCGTACGCGATCGGCGTCGTTGGTGGCCACCTTGTTCGCCAGCCGCGTGACCGTGCTGAAGCGGTGGCGACGGCAAAAGTGCTCAATTCACAAGGCATCAATTTCAGCATGGGGCTTGGACAGGTCAACAAGGCCAATCTTGCCCGCTACGGATTGACCTACGAAACGGCCTTCGATCCGTGTGCGAACCTGCGCGCGGGCAGCGCGATACTGCGCGAATGTTATGAGCGGGCGACTGCGGCAATGGGGCAGGGTGCGCCGGCATTGCGTGCGGCGATCAGCTGCTACTACAGTGGCAATTTCACGCGCGGCGAGTCAGCCGACGCCGGCGGCACCAGTTATGTCCAGCGAGTTGTTGCCAACGCCCAGATGGCGGCAGGTTCAACCAACGTCGTTCCTGCGATTCCTGTAGTGATGGACAGTCAGTCCGACAGACCAGCACGCGCAGCAGCGCCCGATGTCAAAACATCTTCCGCGCGCCACAGTGGCCCAAAACAACGGCAGGACGCACCGCACCCGTCATGGGATGCATTCGGCGATTCCGCTTGTGACAACGACTGCAATTGACTTGAGCCGCGACGACGCGGCCTGATCTCAACCACGTGAAAGGAGAAGACATGAATCGCAATACGAAGCTCGCGGCCATGAAATTAGTACTACTGAAAAATTACTCATATCGCATATCAATGCGGCGAATCGCAACCCATATGCGCCAGACGATCGCTCTCGGCATTGCAATCGGTCCGGAACTTGCATTCGCGGGTGGTGGGCTCGATTCGGCGACGCAGGGCGCGAACACCTTCAAGATCTGGCTCTATTCGTTCCTTGGCGTCGTCGCGGCCTGCGTGCTGATGTGGAAAGGGGCGGAGTGCTGGGCCGATCGCGCGCACTGGAGCGAGTTTGTGACGATGTGCGGCAAGGTGGCGGCGGTGGGCTCGGTGGTCGGCGTGCTCGCACCGTATCTGTGGAACATGTTCAGCTGAGCACGCCATGTCGGACGAAAAAACCCGCTACCCCGGATTCAACGGCCTTGGCCGCACGGCTGCCATCTGGGGCGTCCCCTATATGGCGATGCTGGTTGTCGTCGTCGCGTCGATGTTTGTCGGCGTGCTGATTTCCTTCTTCGTGGGACCAGGCGGTCTGCTATTCGTTTTCCTGGGCTTTCCGGTGCTGCTGTATTTCAAGCACATCTGCGAAACCGACGACCAAGGCCTGCGGATCATGTGGCTGGAATTGCGTTGCCGCTTCTACTTCTGGCAGCTGCGGGTCCGCGCGCGGCTAAATGCCGGGCGAGCCGCCCCGCGCTTCGGCAATACCGCTACGCTCGCGCCGTTGCGATACGGACGGCAGCGCCGCGTCTATCGCGATTTTTTTAAACCGTTGTCCAAGGGTGAGCGCCGGCTGCGTGAGCTCGATCCGGAGGCCTGATGCAAAGCAGACCCGCCGTCACCAGCGAAATCCTCGGCGCGATCGGCGCCGTGGAAGACTGGATTCCGAAGTACTGGCATCCGGTCGCGAAACACGTACAGCACCTTGAGGGCAACCGGTTCATGGTGACGCTGGCCATGCGCGGCGTGCCGTTCGAGGTGCACGAGAACGTCGCGATGGAGCGTATGTTCGATCGCGATACGGAAGCGTACAGCAAGCTTGGTCGCGACCTGGGTGGCCGCCTTGGCTATCACGCAACGTTCGTGCGACAGCGCGTGAGTTTTGATCGTGTGTACCGGTTCAAACAACGCTTCCTGCAGTGGTTCGTACGCGAGTACATCGGGCGACGTTTCGGAGACGAAAAGTTCTTCGAGAACCGCTACTACCTGTCGCTGATCCTGAAATACGAGGACTTCGATGACGGGCTCAAGGAAATCTGCTCCCTTGCGAAACAGGCGCTGCTGCAGTTCGCCGAGTATGAAGCCGAGTTGCTTGAAGTGTACGAGCGCAGGCACATGAACGGCACGAAGTTGCTGTTCTCACCCTTGTATGGACTCGTCAGCTATCTCATCAATGGGAAGACCGGCGATCTGCCGGTCGCAGCGGAACCCGGCACCGATGTCATCCCGTCGAGCCATCTGCACTTTGGGTACAACACGCTCGAGATCGGGGCGAGCAACGTGCCGGCGTACCGACGCGTTGCAACCTGCCTCGACCTTCGCAGTTGCCCGGAGAAGCCGGGCTGGGGTCAGCTCGACCCGTTGATCACGTTGAACATCGAATTCACGATTACGCATACGTTCAACTGTATGACGGGCTTCGAGTCAAACCGGACCATCGATTCGGCAATCAACAAGCTGGAGTCGGCCGGTGACAAGGCGAAGCATCAGGTCAAGGAATTGCGCGACGCACAGGGTTACGTGAACACGGGTGAACTGTCGTTCGGCGAGTATCACGGCGCGGCGGTTATCTACGGCGAAACAGCGAAAGAGGCGCTGGAGAACGCCGACAGGTTTGCGTCCCGTTCGCGCAACGAGTGTGGAGTTGAATGGTCGCCCGCGACGGGGTCTGCTCCGTTCACGTACTTCTCACAAGTCCCGGGCGCGCGAGTCAAACCGCGACCGAAAGTGCAGTCCTCGCGCAATTTTGCGGCGATGTACACGTGCCATGACTACTCGTCAGGCAAGGCGGAGGGCAACCCGATCGGTGACGGGTCGGCCGTCATCCCGTTTCGCTCGGACTCGGGTGTGTACAACTACAGTTCGCACGCGAGCCGGCTGGGGGACATCAACGTTTCGGAGAAGGTGGCCGGGCATTTTGAAGCGAAAGGCACGACGGGCAGCGGCAAGTCTACGGTCATCGTAGCGGCGACTGGCATGCTGTCCCGCTTCGATCCGATGCTGTACGTGCTGGACAAGGGCCGTGGCTGGGAAGTGTTCATCCGGGCGATGGGCGGCGCCTATGTCTATCTGGAGAAAGGCAAACCGACCGGATGGGCGCCGTTCGAGCTCGCCGACACACCAGACAATCGCGAATTCCTGTACGGACTCGTCGAACTGTGCGGCCGGAAGAACGGTGTCGACCATCAGGGTAAGCCAATCAAGATTGACCTGACGGCCGCCGAGAAGATTCACTGCCGCAACGCTGTCGATGCGGTAATGGGCGTCGATGACGTTCGGCTGCGCCGTTTCAGCCTGCTACTGGACAGCATTCCGGACGAAGGCGACGACGGCCTGCGCGCACGTCTGTCGATCTGGTGCAAGTCGGAAAACGGCCGGTTCTGGTGGGTGTTCGATAACCCGCCCAATCTCTACCTGAACATGAGCGAGCAACGCTGGATCGGTTTCGATGTTGAGGCATTTCTTGTCGATAACTACGAGCCGTCGGAGCCCGCATTTGCATATCTGTTCCATCTCAAGAAACTGATGCGTCGGGAAGGCACCCTGATGCTGACGGTGATCGAAGAGTACTGGCTGCCGCTGCGCTTTCGCACGATCCGCGAGCAGATCGAGGAAACGCTGGCCAGCGGGCGTAAAGAAGGGGAATTCATGGGACTGATCACGCAACAGCCGGAACAGGCGCAGCGTGCGGCAGACCTGTTTCCCGCGCTGCGCAGTCTGATCGCCACGAAGATCTGGCTGGCCGATCCGGCGGCCGAAGAAGAGGCCTATCTGCGTGACGGCATGACCCGCAAGGAGTTCAAGGAATTCAAAAAACTCACGCCACAGTCGCGCCGATTCCTGATCAAGCAGGGCAACCAGTCGGCGTTCGCCAGTTTCGACCTGAACGGGCTTGAGGACGCGATTGCGGTGTTCTCTGGCGATCGCGAGAACGCACTGATCTGCGACGGGGTCCGCGCCGAGTGTGGCGACGATCCGGATGTCTGGCTGCCCGTCTATCTGGAGCGCGTGTTCGAACGCAAGCTGCGCACGCGGCTCGCGGCGAAGCACGGCGCCGATGAGCGTTTGTGGTCCGCCGAGCTGCAGCGCAGCCTCGAGCGCAAGCGTGCCGAGCTTGCGCAGATTTATCCACCGGTTAATCAGCCGGTTGACGACGAAGTTTTTGCCTGATGTGCTGCAACCCAAGGAGGGAACGATGAACAGCACCGATGTCTATCCGGCCGCGCGCCGGCCGGTTGACCCAGCGATCCGGAACCTTCGCGAGGCGCTGCTGGCACGATCAACGCGCGCCGGCATGAGCGCCTTTGCCTATCTGCCGGGAATTACGCTTTGGCCTCGTCGCGCGCTGGTCACGATGCTGTGCGCGTGTGCGTTTTCGCAGGCCCACGCGCAGGGCGTGCCGACCATCTCACCTGCGGAGCTCGCCCAACAGATGGTGCAGGTCGAGCAGCTGATGCAGCAGGTCAAGAATCAGGAGGCCCAGTATCAGGCGCTGACTGGCAACAGTAGTTTCGGCAACATCATGAACGATGCATCGCTGCGCAACTACCTTCCGGAACAGTGGCAAAACATTTACGACCAGGCGAAGAACGGCGGTCTCTCGGGTATCAGTTCGTCGATGCGTTCGATCGAGCAGCAGGAAAGCATGACCGGCGCGAGCACGCCCGGTCAGCAGCGCTATTACGACACGCTCGCGGCCAACAAGGCGATGAACGAGCATGCGTATAGCGCGATCATGGCGCGCTTTAACAATATCCAGTCGCTCATGCAGCAGTCGAACATGACGCAGGATCCCGCACAGAAGGCGGATCTGCAGAACCGCATGGCGGCCGAAGAGACGATGGTCACGAACGATCAGACGCGCTTGCAGCTCACCGCGCAGTTGCAGAAAACAGAGCTGCAGCTTGCCGAACAGCAGCGCGACCGTGAATTCGACAACGCATTCCTGGGGAAAACCAATGGTCAATAAGACACTTCTCGGCTCGATCATCGCTTTGCTGGTCGCGATCGCTGGCTATCTCGGATACCTCGCGTGGGATCGTCACCAGCACAACGTGCAGGAAGAGCAACAGCAGCAGCAGGATCTGAAGTTCGATGCGGCGTTTCTCGGCACGACGCCCGAGAAGCTTGCCGCCGAGCGCAAGGCGAAGGGTATCAACGCTGCAAGCGACGATGCCGAAGCCCGCGCGGCCGGGCTGAAGTAATCCGGCTCGTCCATCAATCACTGACCGAAGCAGGAGATATCCGTGGCAGACGTCCAGCTTTTCACCTCAATGACCAATTCGTTCGACAAGAACGTTTTGAACACGATCTCGACCGGTTCGAGCAACATCATTGCGCTGATCTCGCCATTGATGGCCACCTGCTTCAGCATCTATGTCCTGTTGATTCTCTGGACATACTGGCAGGGGCGCAACGACGAGCCGATCAACGATTTCCTGACGCGCATGGCAACGTGGGCGCTCATCCTGACCTGCGGGATGAACATCCAGTTCTACAGTGAGTACGTCGTTCCATTCTTCAATGGTTTTGGCGAACAGATGGCCGGCGCGTTGACCAACGGTAGCAACCCGGTGTCCGGCCTCGACAACCTGCTCAATGCATACATCAACGCAGCGCAGGCGATCTATGCACAGGCGTCCGGCCTGAAGGTTATTGCGGCCATCTGGACGATCGCGCTGATGATCATTTTCGGTGGCCCGTTCATGGCGATAGCCATTGCGTACATCATTCTGGCGAAGTTTGCGCTTGGGCTTCTGCTCGCACTCGGTCCGTTGTTCATCTCAGCGGCGCTCTTCCCGCCGTCGCGACAGTTCTTCTGGAACTGGGTCGGTCAATGCATGAACTACACCCTGCTGGTCGCGCTCTTCGCCGCTGCATGTGCACTCGAAGTCAATTTCGCGATGGGCGTGGTACCGCTGAACGGATCCCCCTCTATCGCACAGGTCATTGACCTGGACATCATGGGGCTGGCCTTCTGGGTTATATCGCTTAACCTGCCGGGTTTGGCTTCGTCTCTCGCGGGCGGTGTCGGTATCTCGACGATGGTGGGCAAGCTGGGTAGCGTCGCGAGATTTGCTGGCTCGCTTGGAAAAATGGGCGGCGGCGGATCGTCGAAGACCGGCGGTAGCTTGAGTGAGGCGTAAAAAATGATCAGGTTATTCAAGACAATCGCACGTTGGTGGCTTATCGCGGCGGTGGTGGCAACGATCGGCGCGATAGTATCGATCAAGCTGTTTTACTAGATGCCACGCAATACGCCTGTCTTGCTCAATCCAAAGGAGAAACGGAGACCATGAAATTTCCTGTCGCTATTTTACTGATGGCTTTCGCGCTGCAGGCGTGCAGCTTGGCGCCAAAGCCACCCGAGCCGACTGGTCAGTGGGTACCCGTCAATCAACCGTTGGCTCAGCAGTCGGGCCATACGGAACCGAAGTGAGGAACAGGATGGCATCGACTATCAGGCAATGGTTTGCGTCGGGAGCGAACGCGCGCAAACGCAAGGGAAGCCCGGCCGGGTCGACCACGCGCGCAGACGCGCCGGTGAGCGGTGTTGAGTCAGGTGAGCGCGATGCGGTCAGCTGGTACCTGAAACAGGCACAGGCCTTCGAGAAGTCGAAGGTCGAAGCAGCGGAAGAGAAGGCCCGTATCGCGGACCGGCGCTCGGTGCTCTCGGGAGTTGTCGCTCTCGCCGCTGTTTCTGGCATGGTGGCTTTAGGACTCCTAAGGCGCCCGAACCCACCGGCTGTGCTGCGAGTGGACTCGTCAACCGGTAAGGTCGATGTGCTGCCGACAACGGCTAACGGACGCGTCACGTTTTCCGAGAAGACCGATCGCGCGGATCTGCACCGTTACGTCGAACTGCGCGAGGGCTACGACTGGGAGACGATTTCGGACACGCACGCCGCGGTGATGTTCATGAGCGACGACCACGAGAAGGAAGCCTATGACCGGCTGGTGCGCGGCCCGGTGGGCCCGCTCAAGCTTCTGAAGGATCAGGCGCGGGTCATCGCACACGTAGGCTCGATCACGTTCGCGCCCGCCGCACAGGTGTTCTTCTCGCGTCAGCTGGTCCCGCTGAATCCCGCAGCGAAACGCCCGGATCCGACGTACTGGATTGCGACGGTCGCATTCGAGCGTGTGAACGTTCCGGAAAAGCAGGATCAGCAGGATCTCAACGCGGACGGTTTTCGCTGCACGAGCTACGAGGTCACGCGAGACTGGACCCGGGCGCCCGCCGATGCTGCGCCGGCGTCAGGCTCTGCGGCAGCCGGAGGTGGAACATGAAAGGACGAACGATCCGGATGTCAGCGAGCGCAGCGGCGGTCGCACTGGGCTTCGCGTTGGTGCCGATTCACGCGCGAGCGCTCGAAACGCCGCGCAGCTGCGGTTCAGACCCGCACATCCAGTGCGCGACCTACGATCCGGACCAGGCCTATCGTGTGGCCACCATGCCGGGGCGTGCGGTAATGATCCAGTTCGAGCCGGGCGAACACATCATCAACAGCGGCGAGGGCATCGGAGACGGCAAGGCCTGGCACGTGGCCATCAACGACAGTGGCGCGATGCTCAAACCGGGTGCGCCGCAGCCGGAAACCAATCTTCTGCTGGTCACCAACCGGCGCACCTATCCGCTCTCGCTTGTTGACGTGTCGGCCGCACAGCCTGCGACATGGATACTGCGTTTCGATTATCCGGACACGCGTGCCAAAGCGGCGAGCGCGCAGATGCGCCGTCAGCAGGCGGTAAGCGCTGCGCTGGGCAGTCAACAGGGCAATGGGCCGGCTATTCCCGCCTCGATCGTGAGCGTGGGCGCTGCGAAATCCACGCCTGTGGCGTCGGTTCCTGCGGCGAATATCCAGTACATGATGCGCGGCGATCGTGCACTCGCGCCGACCGCGCTGTGGGACGACGGCCGATTCACGTACTTCAAGTACTCAACCGCGCGTGACCTGCCGACGATCTTCACGAAGCTTCCCGACGGTGGAGAGGCGACGGCGAACTTCCATATGGAGGGCGATACGGTCGTCGTGCACGAAGTGTCGAAGTCGTTTCTCATCCGCTACGGTCAGTCGGTGCTGGGTATCCGCAACGACGGCTATTCGCCTGATGGTCATTACAACCGTGCGGGCTCGTCGATACCGGGCAGCGCGCGCATCGCACGTGACCATACCGATGCATCGACGAACTGATCAGGGAGCGAACAGGGTATGACTGAACGAAACGAAATGGAACATGCGGCGTCGACCGACGTCGGCCCACAGCCTTCGCTCGACCTGCCGGGCCGTCGGAAAACGCGCGTGGGCAAGCTGCGTCTGGTGCTGGTCGCGCTCGCCGTTATTGCGCTGGGTGCATCGGGCGTCACGATCTATCTGCAGCGCCTGTTCCAGCAGCATCAGGACGCGAAACAGGCGGCGCTGACAAAACCGAAAGACAGCGGCGCGAGTGACGCCGGTGCGGATCTGGAGACGCAGAAGGAACGTATCAAACGCGCGGAAGACCAGGCCCGTGCAGCGTCGGAGGCTGCGGCCGCCGCTGCCGCGAATTCCCACCTCGCGACGCCGACCGGCGCGGCATCGCAGACGAACGGACAGGCGGTGGCCGTGAGCAACCAGCTGCGGCCGCTCACGCCGGCCGAGCGCCGCCTGCAGGGCAGCGTGCTCGTCGCGAGCGGCAACAACGATTCTGGCCAGAGCAACGATGGTCCCGTGGCATCAAATGAAACTGCAGGTGACAGCGGTGGCAACACCGGCGGCGGCAATGCCGGGGTCAGCGGCCACGATGCGTCTGGTCTGGCAGGTCTGGCGAAGTCGATGGGTCTGTCAGCGCTGCGCGGCGACAGTGCAGGCGGTGCGCCCAGCTCAACCAGCAAGGCGGACGCGGGCGACGGCAAGGGCTCTCCGATCGACCAGTCGTTGCAGCCATCGAAGCTGCAGCCGATGCAGGCCTCGTTCCGACCGAACCGGCATTACCTGCTCGGTCGCAACACGATGATCCGCTGTGGTCAATCGACGGCGATCCGTACCGACCGGCCGGGCCTGATCGGGTGCCCGATCGCGCAGGACGTGTGGTCCGACGATGGCACGACGCTGCTCGTTCGCAAGGGTGCGATGGCGAAGGGCGAGCAGCGCGATGCGGTGATCCAGGGGCAGGGCGTGATCGGCGCGATCTGGGACGAGATCGACGACGGCGACGTACACATTCCACTGAACTCGCCGGCTACCGATCCGCTGGGCGCTGCAGGCATTCCAGCCTATGTTGACGAGCACTTCTGGCTGCGGTTCAAGGGCGCGCTGATGGTCAGCCTGATCGGCGACTTCGGCCAGGCGCTCGCGAACAAGGCAACCGGGTCTGGCCAGCAGATCACGTTCTCCAACAGTTCGAACGCCACGCAGGATGTGGCCGCGGAGACGCTGCGTAACACCATCAACATCCCGCCGACGGCGTATTCAAACCAGGGCTCTGTCATCAATATCTTTGTGGCGCGCGACATTGACCTGAGCAGCGTGTATGAAAACGTCGATGCGCAGGGCAACCTGGTTAGCCAGAACCGGCAGCAATGAGGAGCGGACCCATGAACCTGAAGATCACCTACCCGGACGATTTCCCCCTGCATGGCCTCGATCGCGACATGTTCGAGACAAAACTACGCAACGCCCTGCGTTTCTGTTTCTACGGCAACACGGTCCGCCAGCTGGCCGAGCGGGTGGATGCACGGCGCGCGCGCGAGGTTCCCGATGCGTTGCCACTGCGTCAGATCGCCGACGAGCACGCGTTCGAAGATTGCATGGCGCTCGATGGGTGCCGGATCGACGACATGTCAGCGCCGCTGCGACGCAACCTGCTGCGTAATGTCGGGGCGCGTATCGGGCTGACGATCTCGGAGTGGGGCGACAGCGCGTTGCCGTCGCTCGATGAGCCAGTCAATCACGCAATGGATGTGCACGCAACTAACCGTCAAGCCGTCGAGATCCCGGCAATTTACGATCACCAGACGCCACGCATCTCGCGCATCTGGCTTGTAACGGGACTATGCGCGGTTGCGGTAATCGGCGGTGCGGGCTGGAAATTGACCCGGCCGGCCGTACCCCTGAGTGCAACCGTGGTTTCCACGTCGCCGGCGCAAACGCTCCGCGAGCTTGCCAGCAGCGTGCCGGACGATCGACGCCCGTATCGCGTGTCAGTGCAAATCGAGCTGCAGGATACGGGCACCACGTCTCGCTGAACCTGCGCGGCACTTTGATTAACGGATGTGACCCCAAACAAGATAGGAGTGCGAATGAGCGCAGTCGTAATCGATGTGATCGAGAAGGGCACGATCGCCCGCAGCTTCCTCAAACAGATGGGTATCTCGAACTTCTTCGACGGGGGCCTCACCGAGGTGGCGATCAACCGTCCCGGTGAGATCTGGACAAAAGGCGGTGCCGGATGGCGACGACACGACGCACCTGCCTGCTCGCTCGACGCGTGCTTCAAGCTCGCGAACGCTCTGACGGTGATGAAGGGCGGCAAGTTCTCGACGAAGGAGCCCATTCACCCGGTGGTGCTGCCCGATGGGCAACGCGGGCACGTTCTGATGCAGCCGGCCTGCGAGCAGGACACTATCTCAATCACCGTCCGTATCCCGTCGAATGTGCGCTTTACGGCTGATGAGTATGAGACCAACGGATGGTTTGAGGGATATCGCGACGTCTCGCCGCGCCGCGACATGCCACCGGGGCTCGACCTGCAGCCGTTCGAGCTCGGGATGCTTGAGGCGCAGGGTCAGCGCAACGTCAGGCGCATGCTCGAGTTGGCGGTGACCAACCGGTTGAACATTGCGCTCGCCGGCGGCACCGACTCAGGCAAGACGACACTGAACAAGGCGCTCTCTGACCTCGTGCCGTCCGATGAGCGGATTGGCACGATCGAGGACACGCCGGAGCTATCGCTGCCGAATCACCCGAACCGCGTGCATATGTTTTTCAGCGACACGCTGCCGGCGAAGGAACTGGTGCGCTCGACCCTGCGCATGACGTTCGATCGTGTTTTTCTCGCCGAACTGCGAGGTGACGAAACATGGGACTACCTGACGCTGCTGAACACGGGCAAACCCGGTGGCATCACGACGGTGCATTGCAACGATGCACGTTCGGCCCATTCGCGCATCGCGACGCTGGTCAAGCAGAGCGCGGTCGGCCAGACGCTCGACTGGCAATTCATTATGGACCAGGTGCGGGTCACGGTGGATCTCGTCCTGTTCATGCGCAACAGGCGACTGGCCGAGATCTGGTTCGACCCGATCGGCAAGGCGCAACTGCTGGGTTGTGTCTCATG
Organism: Paraburkholderia caffeinilytica; assembly: GCF_003368325.1. Classification (NCBI taxonomy): domain Bacteria; kingdom Pseudomonadati; phylum Pseudomonadota; class Betaproteobacteria; order Burkholderiales; family Burkholderiaceae; genus Paraburkholderia; species Paraburkholderia caffeinilytica. Next base: position 38,108 of record NZ_CP031468.1, read on the forward strand.
AGCGCCGATGCCGCGGCGCAGATGATCGAACAGATCGCGATCAGCCTGTGCGGTGCGCTCGCCGTGTTTCTGTCGCAGGACCGGCGTGCGCACTGGCGGCGCTGGGCCTGCGTCTTCGGGTTGGCCGCGCAGCCGTTCTGGTTCGACATGGCGTGGCGAGCGCATCAGTACGGCGTGCTCGCGCTGTGCTTTGTCTATGCGGCGTCGTGGGCGCGCGGTTTCACGGCGAACTGGCTCGTCCGCAGGGAGGACCGTGTATGAACTTCGCGATCAGCGATATCGAGGCGGCGATCGAGGGATGGCGCATGCGTTCGCCGTCGGACGAAGCATTTGCTGCCAGCACAGAGGTCCGCGCGCTGGCGCGGCTCTACGGCGCCGTGATCGTGCACGGCTGTAAGGGTATCACCGACGCCGGGCTGGACGACGCGCAGCGCGACGCCTTGCGGATCCTGTCCGCCGATCCACTCAGAGAGTTGCCGCAATGAAGGCAGATCTTCCGGTTCCCGCGATTGCCGATGCTGCGGACTCGCACGATGACAGCCAGTGCAAATGGCGACCGTCCGGCGACTTTGCGCTGGTCCATCCGTCGGGCTGGACGATCGCGCGGTACTCAGTCTATGGCGAGTGGGACTACCTGTTGTGGGAGCCGATCAATCGCTGTACGGCGGACAACAGCAACCAGTTCCACGGACCCTTCGGTAACGTGCGCGACGCGATGCGCCTGCATCGCGACCTGAGCGCGCATCTGCAACAACATGAGATGGCTGCATGACAACGCATCTGAAATTCCAGGTCGCTATCGGCGCGTCCACCCACTGAGGACCGAACCATGCCGAAACCGCTTCGAATTCTGATTCCCGTCGTGGTCTTCCTGCTGATCCTGTGCGGCTTCGCATTCCTTGGGCAGTTCGCCGGCGGCCAGCTTTTCGCGAAGATGCAGAAGCTGCCGGAGGGCAGCGCGGGCGTGTTCACGCTGTACGACTACTGGCATGCCTACGGCGACGTGCCTGCGGTGATGCGCGCGCTCAAGGTGTGCACGCTGCTGTCGGTGGTCATCACCGGCCTGCCAGTGGTCGTGATCACGATGGCGCTAGTGTCGGGCCGCAAGCGCCTCGCGCAGTTTGGCGAGGCCCGGTTCGCAACCCGTAACGACATTGTGAAAGCCGGTCTGCTGGAGAAGAAATAACCATGACTACCTCACAACATCTGTATCCGCCGTTCATTGTCGGCAAGTACAAGGGCGAATACCTGAAGTATTACGGACAGGACTTCCTGATGACAGCTGCCGGCACCCGCTCCGGCAAGGGCACGTCGCTCGTGATCCCGAATCTTCTCACCTATCCCGATTCCGTCGTGGTCGAGGACATCAAGGAAGAGAACTACCACTATACGTCCGGCTACCGGCGGGCATGCGGTCACGAAACCTATCTGTGGGCGCCGTTCTCGGAAGACGGACGCTCGCACGCGTACAACCCGCTCGAATACATCGCCGAGCGACCCGCCTATGCGCGCGTGGGCGACGTGATGACGATCGGCGAACACCTGTATCCGTCCAACGTCGACGCGCGTCTGAAGTACTGGAACGACAACGCCCGCAACCTGTTCATCGGGATCGTGCTGTATCTGCTGGAAACGCCCTCGCTGCCGTGCACGTTCGGCGAGATTCTGCGGCAGGCTTCGGGCAAAGGCAGGGCGATCCGTGAACACATCTCGTCGATCGTCAGCACGCGTGCCGATGCAGCGCATGCGACCGACGGGCTGCCGGTGCTCAGCTTCGAGTGTCTCGATGCGCTGAACCGTTTCCTGTCGCAATCGAAGGAAGCCTTCGCGAACATCGTATCGACGATGACCGCGCCGCTGAACGTCTTCAGCAATCCGGTGGTCGACGCGGCAACCAGCCGCTCGGACTTCGATCTGGCCGATGTGCGCAAAAAGCGTATGTCGATCTATGTGGGCATCAAGCCGGGCGACCTGAAGGCCGGTGCGCTGCTGGTCAATCTCTTTTTCTCGCAGCTGATCGACCTGAACACGCGCGAGCTGCCTGCCGAGAATCCTGCGCTCAAATACCAGTGCGCGCTGATCCTGGACGAGTTTGCAGCGCCCGGCAAGATCGACATCATCGATACGGCCAACCCGTTCATTGCTGGCTACAACCTCCGGCTGATGCTGATCTTTCAGGGCATGTCGCAGATCGAGGATCCGAAGTTGTACGGCAAGCACGGCGCCGAAACGCTGGCGATCAACTGCAAGATGCGCAGCCTCTATGCACCGCGTACGGTCAAGGAATCGGAAGAGTACGCGAAGATGCTGGGGACCTTCACTTACATGGCTCGCTCGCGTAACCGAAGTCGCGGGCGGAGTTCGTCGACGAGCATCAACGAGTCGGAGCACGGCAGGGCACTGATGATGCCGCAGGAGCTGCGGGCGCTGAAGCACAACAAACAGATCATCACGATGGAGGGGTGCGAGCCGATCCTTTGCGAGAAGGCGTTTTTCTACGAAGACGCCGAACTCGTCGACCGGCTTGTGCAGCAGAGTCCCTATCTGCGGGCGGTGATGGCGACGCTTGAGAAGACCAACCGCCGGCGCGCCTGGTTCGGTTTCGGTCCGAAGTTTCCCAACGAGGTACAGATGAAACACGCCGCGTTCGTCGCGCGCGAATTGTGCGCACCCGTGCCAAAGATCGACGTCGAGCAGTGGTGGCAGGCACAGAACGCGGCCCGACGTGCGCAGCAGGCAGCGGCGGCCGCAGACGCCGCCAGACAGTCGGCCGGTCAGGGGCGTGACGTCCGGGAGCACGAAATCGGAGTGCTCGCGCCTGTCCACCTGGCCAACCGTAACAGCATCCGCGCATCGCTGTTCCAGTTGATGCCTTATCTGCGAGAAGTCCTGCCGGACGCGGCGGCCGCCGTGTCGGTGCAAACCGCAGCACCTCAATCACAACCTGAACCGCAAGGAGTGACCGTATGAACGAGATCGAATTTCCCGCTGACGGGATCGACTACCGCGAACGCGACGCGGCAAACGCCGACGATGCGTCGACCATTCGCGCGCGCGCCACGCCGCCGGCGAACGAGCCGGACGCGGGCGCTGTGCCCGGCACTCCGGAAACGCCGGTCGATGACGCAACCGAAGAGCGCCTGAAGAAGATCCGCGCGGCCGATCGGGAAAAGGTCGAGAAGCTGCTCAAGCGCGACTCATCGACCGACGCAGCGACCAGCACAGCCACCGACGAGGCGGTGAAGCCGGCCGCCGGCACCGGCAAACCGCTCGGGAAGAAGGGCGAGCAGCCGGAGAACACCATCCGCCCGAAGCCGGTTTTCGAGAAGACCGGCTATGAAGTGCCGAAGTCGGTCACTAACCGGTACGTGGCGCATGAGGGCAAGTTTCTCGATCGCAAAAGCGAGACGGTGCACTTCGAGGACAAGGGCCGCTCCCTGTCGACGGCCAGCGAGGACCGCGACGTGATCGCGCACATGGTCGAAGTCGCGAAGGCAAAGAACTGGGGTGAGCTGCAGCTTAAGGGCAGCGAAGAGTTTCGTCGGCAGGCTTGGATCGCGGCCGAACTCGCCGGTGTACCGTCGCGTGGCTTGAAGCCTGGTGCGCAGGATTGGGCGGCACTGACCGCTGCGCGCGAGGCGATGCGCATCGGGGCCGGTGACAAATCCAATGATACAGACAAGGCGCGCACGAATGAGATGGAGGCAACAGATGCAGCGGGGCAAAAGCAACCTGCAGCGCCGGGGTCGGCGAAAACGGCCACAACAGGGCGTGAAAACGCCGCGCCCGGAGGCAACCCGACGACCGCCACGCAACCATCTGCGGCTGCGCCGGCGAGTCCCGTTCAGGGCAAGCCAACGCCGGCCGGTGTCACGGCGGGGGTGCTGGTGGCGCACGGTCCCGCCCCGTTCAACCACGATGAAAAGCAGAACGACAGCTACTACGCGACGGTGCGGACAGAGGATGGCGAGCGCACCGTCTGGGGACTGGACATCGAGCGCGCGATCGGCGAAAGCGGTGTGCAGCCCGGTCAGCGGATCGAGCTGGAAAAGGGCGGCAGCAAGACGGTAACAGCGCAGCAGCGCCAGTTCGACGAGAAGGGTACCGAGCTCGCGCCAAAGTCAGTCGAGAGCCGGCGTAACGAATGGCTGGTGTTCTCGCCCGATGTGCCGGGTCTGCCCACGCGCGAGCAGCGCGAAGCGCTGACCAGCGCGCGGCGCGAAGCTGATGAGCGCCGACAGATCAATGAGGCGCGTGAGCGGTTCCTGAGCGGAGACTGGAAATACTCGAAGGAACAGCAGAAGACGCTCGATGAGGCACGCGAGCGCATCAAGGCGCAGGCCGCGCGCGAGGTGCTGCGTGACGAGATCAAGGGTCTGCCGGAGCAGCAGCAGGAGAAGCTAATGGGGGAGTTCGAAAGCGCCGTGGCCGAGGCGCGCGCAACTAACCGGCCACTGGACGTGCCCATGCCACAGGTAAGCGAAGCAACGATCGCGGCCGTGCGCGAGCAGATCGAGCGGGAGCAACGGGGCCAAACTCCCGCAGCACAGCAGACCACCCGACAGGCGACGCCGGAGCGCGGACAGGACCCGCAGTCGCAGACCGCCGAACACGATGGGCCGACGCTCGAAATGGAACCATAAGGCGGCGGACAACAACGGGCGGCCGCGATCGCCTCGCGACCGTCATCGTCAAATCGAACAACAGGAGCAAACCATCATGAAGATCGCTGTAATCAACTTCTCAGGCAATGTTGGCAAGAGTACCGTTGCACATCACCTTCTCGCGCCGCGGCTGGAGGGTGCCCAGGTGATTCCTGTCGAGTCGATCAACTCGGACGACAGCGAAAAAGGATCGGCGATGCGTGGGAAGGAGTTTGGGGAACTGCAGGACAAACTCATGACCTTGCGGCATGCCGTGGTCGATATCGGCGCATCGAATGTCGAAGACTTTGTCTCGCTGATGCGGGACTATCACGGTTCTCACGAAGACTTCGATGCCTTCGTCGTACCGACCGTTCCTGCGCTTAAACAACAGGTCGATACAATTTCGACATTGCGCGCACTCACCGGAGAAATCGGTGTGCCGGCAAACCGCATTCGCGTCGTGTTTAACACGGTCACCAAGAAAGACGACGTGTCAAAGATTTTCTCGAAAATTTTCGACTACTACGCGGAAAACCGCAATTTTGTCTTGAATCGCGATGCGGTGATGTATGAGAACCCTATCTACGAAAAGATCAAGGCTTTCGATCGCTCCATCATCGATATTCGCAATGATCCGACCGACTATGTCGCGATGAACGCCGAAGCAATGGAGAGCGGGGAGCCCGAGGAACATCTTGCACAGATTCGCCAACTGGTTGCAATTAAACGTCTGGCCACGCGGGTAACCACCGAACTGGACGCAGTCTTCAAACTCGTGGTGCATTGATGGGCGCATCGGACGATTCGATTCGCGAGGAACTGATCGGCGCAGTACTGGGTGAGCTATCGCTGCTGCGACGGGACGTGAAGGGCCTGTCCCGGCTGCTCGATACCACGGGCAAGCAGTTCAAGGACGACGGTGAACTTACGCTGCTGCGCTTCACATCCCGCTACGAGCAGTTCCTCAACCAGTTCGCAACATCGAGCACCGATGTGCTGGCCGAAGCGGGACGGTTTTCAGAGGCCCGGGATCAACTGCTTGGCGAGATCTCGCTCAGGCAGTACGACGAAGCCAACGGCCGAAGTCGCGATCTGCTACGCGACGTCTTGCGCGACGAGCGCGTCCGCGGCATCGGCCGAATCGAACTAGCCGTATGGACCGCGTGCGCCATGCTTGGCTCAGCGGTGCTCACGGTCGGAGCCCTTGCGGCGCTGCGGTTGCTGTCCATCTGACTGGAGATCTCATGAAACGATTGATCACTGTATTGATCTGCAGCGCGGCGGCCATCCCGACGATGGTGACGGCCGACGACGACAACACCTCGGCCTGCGGTGTGGTGCTGTGCCTGGCAGGGCTCATGGACGGTGGCAATGGCGGCGGCCAATGCAATCAGTATGAACGTGACTATTTTTCGATTGTGCGCTATCACCACGGGCATTTCGATCTGAGTGGCACGTCGAGCGCCCGGGGCGATTTTTTGAATCAATGCAATTCCGTCGGGAGTGACCAGAAGAGTTCCGTGAATTCGAAATACGGCGGTGTCGAGAACGGCCCCTGAAGTGCTTCTCTCAGCCCGGCACGTCTGCCCTCGTGGATGCCGGGATTTCACCGTCGTTGGCACCGTCGGCGACGGCGTTTTTTTGCAGCACATGATGTACGAACATTATTCGCCGAATACAACCAACCCTGCAGGAATCGCAGGTCCTGCCGGCAACGAAATCCTCGTCAATGAAAGATCCATCAAAGGGCTGGACACGACGCGCTCCGTCTGAATACCCTCATCCTGGGGCGGACGACCGCGAACCCCATGGTTAGTGGCAAGTCGCGGTGGGTGCTCTCATGCGGCGGCAGCCAGTTTGGCAGCTTCGCTATACCCGAAGACGCAATGATGCATCATGCAGCGCTGTGGGGCGTTGGGGGAAACGGCGAATAAGATACGCGCGGTAAACTGCGGGTTGATGTTGAGGAAACTTCGATTAAACGCACTTCCGGGAGCCTGCTCCGGCTTATGGAGCCCGGGAAGAGACCTATCAGGCAAAGGCACTCGCGCCCCGTTTCGACGCGTCGACGGCCCAGGTTGCGCAACCCGCGCCTCGTTCGCGCAACCCGACGCAACTGCAGATGTCCATCATCGCGTGGCCTGTGCCGCGGGCCGAGACAGGATCCATGACAGGGATTCGCTATAATTTCCCGCGTCCCCTAAAGCCATAACTTCAAAGATGTCATCCAGGCAGAACAAGTCGAGCCGCGGTCAAGGTCATCGATCCCTGACAAAAGCGCATCTGTTGCCGATGGACCGGTCTTCTGCCATTGAACGTTCACTAGCGTGTCATCTGGCGCTGGCTGCATGCCGCGACGGCCACGGCAATACCCATCTGATCAATGAGCTCATGCGTGCGGTGTACCTCGGCTGGTACCTGCAGCGGGCCGGCTATGGGAATCTGCCGGCCGAGCAGTTCAAAATCGCGGAATATGCCGTCGAGAACACGTTGGCTCACGCTCACGAAACTGGCGAATGGCGGCTCGAGCCTGACGTCATCAGTGACTTTGAAGCGCTGCTGTGCCTGCATGACGCCCAGATCGCGAAAGCGCGGCTTCACGAGGTGCAGGACGCTGAGCGCCAGTTGCTGCATTTCTTGAAGGGGAAGAGCGACTCTCCGATTCCGGGGACGCCGTAGCAGAGTCTCTGACGAGCTAATTGTCGCGTGAAATATAAATAGGATTCCTAAATTTGACATAAAAGAAATGATCAACATTTGAACGGTCGTGCTTTTTTTGGTTTTTATCCGATGCACATCCACGCGACACTCGTCGTCAGTCAACGGTCGGTTAACGGGTCAGAAAGTCGTTGACGGTCAGCCACAGCGGCTCGTCCGGCCGCGCGAGTAACTTTCTTTGTGCGACCGCGACGATGCGGTTGCGGCCGTTTTCAAATGTCTTGAGTGTGCGCGCCGCGTCGGCGTCGGGCGGTAGCCAGAAGTGTTCTTCGAGTGCAGCACGCGCAACCGCGCCTTCGGCGTCGCGGCCGCGGGCCGACAGCATGAAAACCACGGCGCGTCCGTCCGGCGAGACGGCGGCCGCGCGATCAAGAACTTCCATGACACACCTCGACGATGTCATTCGCGGTCTTTGTATTTGTACTGCGCCGCGCAGCGATAAATTTACCAGAAGTCACAAGCCCATCGATCACCAACGACGTAACGATCCGGCGCGCGCCCGCCGCCCGTGGTTGCCTATCCCTTCCACCTGCTCCGCGCGAGGTGTGATTTCGTTCACTTCTGCGATGGGCTCGACGAACGGTAACGCCACCCTGAGGTGGAGCGACTTCTTTTTGTACATCGAGCCCCCTGTCGCGACCTCAAACCCACCCCGGGACGGCACATCTTCGTCCGACCTCAGACGACCGGCGGGCTCACGCGCAGCGGGTGATCGCGCAGCCGATCGTACACCGGATGGTCGACAAAGTGCCCGTACTGCGGCGTCACCTGTCCACGTATTGACAAGACAATATGAAGACTTTTTTAAACCCCCACGCCCTCCCCCTCATAGGTCATCAAAGCCGTTTGATTGTTGTTCACGATGCTGCATCACTCCACCTGGCTATCGCAAGCTGCGAAATCAAAAAAAGTAACCTTCGTCAATTTTGAAAAGCGCTGTGGCCAATCAACTTTGCAAACATCACTCAGCCAGGTCGCTAGATCAATTGATATTGCAACGTGAGTCGTATTGACCCGAAGGTGCTAGCGACTCGGCCACGAACCGCGTTTGACAATCGTCCAGTAAAGCCATCCAATCAAGGCCAGCACACAGGCCCCAAGGAGCGTCGGCAGCAGCAAGAAAGACCAGCTGGGCTGAGCCAAGAAGATGATGACCGGATTGCTTCCGGCCGGGGGATGGACAGTGCGCGTGAGCATCATCAGCATCGTTGCACATGCAGCGGCGGCGGCCATTGGCAGCCATCCTGGACCGAATAGCTGAAGAAACAGCAAACCGACCAGTGATGTCAGAACGTGTCCTCCGACGATGTTGCGCGGTTGTGAAAACGGACTGGCCGGAAACCCGAATAGCAGCACACAGGTTGCCCCGAAAGAGCCGAGTACCCACGGTTGAGAGGTTTTCGCGGCCAGCATGCCGACGAAAGCCACGGCCGCGAACGCACCCAGGCCGGCGAGCATGATGCTGCCGGTCCGGACGCGTCGCGCCGAGGCCCCGTCGACGCCGGAGGGAGCGGCGGACGGAGACGACATGGGCAGCGTCAGCTCGTCTTGAAGCGCGCGGCTTCTTCCGAACCCTTCGTTGCGTTGCCCGCGCTATACGAGTGCGCGCCGACGCCGGCAAGTTTGCCGCCTTGCACGATCAGGTATTCATTGCGGATGGGCCTGCCTTCGAAGAAGCACTCGAGGATTTCGCGCGTGCCGGCGGCATAGCGAGCCTGCGCCGACAGACTGGTACCGGAGATGTGGGGCGTCATGCCATGGTGTGGCATGCTGCGCCACGGATGATCGGCCGGAGCAGGCTGCGGGAACCATACGTCGCCGCCATAGCCGGCTAACTGACCACTTTCCAATGCTGCGGCGACTGCATCGCGATCGCACAGTTTGCCTCGTGCAGTATTGATCAGATAAGCGCCGCGCTTGAAATTGGCGAGCGACTTCGCGTTGATCATGTGCTCAGTTTCCGGGTGTAGCGGACAGTTCAGCGTCACGACATCGCACACTTTGGTGAGGCTCTCGAGACTGGTGTGATGAGTCAGGTTGAGTTCCTTCTCGACGGACTCGGGCAGGCGGTGGCGATCCAGATAGTGCAGCTTGACGTCATAAGGCTTGAGCAGCCGCAGTACGCGCAGACCGATACGGCCCGCAGCGACGGTGCCCACGTGCATTCCCTCGAGGTCATAGGAACGCTCAACGCAATCGGCAATGTTCCAGCCGCCGTTGGTCACCCAGTCGTACGACGGGAGATAGTTGCGCACGAGTGCAAGCGTCGTCATCACGACGTGTTCGGCCACGCTATTGCTGTTGCAGTAGGTGACTTCGGCCACCGTGATGCCGCGATCCATCGCTGCCTGCAGATCCGTGTGGTCCGAACCGATCCCCGCTGTGACGATCAGTTTGAGCTTGGGTGCCTTCGCGATGCGCTCGGCGGTCATATAGGCCGGCCAGAACGGCTGCGAGATAACGATTTCGGCGTCACGGAGCTCGCGGTCGAGCACGCTGTCGGCACCATCTTTACTGGACGTCACGACCAACTGGTGATCTTTCGATTCGAGATATCTGCGCAGCCCCAATTCACCAGACACGCAACCTAGCAGATGACCCGGTGTGAAATCGATCGCTGCGGGCGTCGGCGCGGTTTGTCCGTCCGGATAATGGGTGATCGCAGGAATAGTGTCGCGTGCATACTTTTTCGGCATGCCCCTAACCGGATCGTCATACAACACGCAAACAATCTTTGCCATTTTTCTCACTCCGTTTGATTGAAAGAATCGCCCCGACGGCGTTGTGTCGGGGCGATGACTGGAGTCTCGGATTTCCAAACGAACGCGTCCAATCGTTTCGACGAATCCATAGATAAACGAGACTTATCAAACGGCCACACGCTTTGAGCCTGACAGCAATGAATCGAATTGATGTTGCAGATCAAGCTTTACTGCCTCGGTCCACATGGCTGTTACCAGAGGCTGCATCGACGGCTTGTTGCGGGTAATCAAGCCTATCTCTCGCGTGAGCTCTGGCTCGATACGGACCGCGCGCACTCGACGCTCTTTGAGGTCGTCAAGAACACTCAGTAGACTGTGTGGCAAGACGCTGTACATCCCCGCGTGTTGCACATTGGAGTGCAGTGCGAGCAACGAATCTGTTTCGAGCACCACGTTTGGTTGAATGCCCGCTCGCCTGAACGCCGCATTTATCACCTGACGGTTTTGCATAGCGGTGCTCAGAAGGCAGAACGGGAGATTCGCAAGAGCGGCCCATTGAACTGCACTGCGCCGTGATTCCCCCGCCTTGTTCGCTGGGGAAAGAAGGAAATAACGCTCGCGATAGAGAGGCAAGACTTCGAATCCGGCCTGCACGCGCTCGTCCAGGTATGTGAAGCCGATGTCTATCTCGTATTCGTCCAACTGACGAAGAATGGCCTCAGAGCTTAAGGAGCGAACCGTGTAAGACATTTCACCGTACTTCGCGCGACAAGGCCCCAGCAATAGGCCGACAATCGGCAGCGTCGTCGGAATGAACCCAAATCTCAATGTGCCGTTCAGGCCGACTTGAGACGCGGAAGCGTCCTGTCTCATGTTCTCGAGCGCAGCGAGAGTTTGGCGGGCCCAACCGAGCACCCGCTCACCTTCTTCCGTGAATCCCAAGAAGCGGCGTCCCCGCTTGACGAGTGCCAGACCGAGTTCCGCTTCAAGGCTCTGTATTGCAGATGACAGCGCGGGCTGCGAGACATTGCATATCTCGGCGGCCTTTGCGAAGTGTTGCTCGGTCGCAAGAGTAACCAAGTACTTGAGTTGCCTGATGAACATGGTGGGTGCGCTTTCGTCGGCCAAGAGGAAAGGGAGCTGGAATCAGGGCGCTCGCTTTAAAAGGCCTCGATTACAAGGAAAAGTTTTCAGCAGAAAAATCAGCCGCCCAGTTGACTGATTCACAGCCACGAACAACTCGCTGTATTCTGTTGAATATAACGCCAAGGCGCGATAACGTCTATAAGGCGTCGCCTCCGTTCAAGGTTGCGACCTGTCACGACGGCGCCGATGGCCCAGAAATCTGCAGCCGGCAGCTGCGGCGCGGCTCAGAACAGGGCACGTCAAGTTGCAACCGTGGGGATGATCAGAACAAGGCGCTCGCGTCCCAATTTTCAACGAGACATGCAATGAGGAAGCTTGTTCCAGTATCGAGGCTGACGTATAGCCGCTATTTGCTGGCGGCACCTTGCGGCCCACAAGACAGCGTTCTACCCTGAATCTTGATGCCACGAACAACGCTTCCGGTTGGCTGCAAATCTGCGTCGTTACACCGGCCAACTTTCCACCCTTTGCAAGTTCGTAGTGGGGAAAACATGCACGACGATAGGATTCCAGCTGTTGTCACGGGAAAGCGGCCCGTCGCACAAGGTTACTACGCTGTTGAATTTGAGATGACGCTCAACTCGGAGCTGCCACCGTTTGAAGACGGTGCGATAGTAGATCTTATCCGCCACAACGGGATTGATTCCAGGCACTCGCTCCCGTTGTGGCACGACTCTTCACGACGGAACGCATTCGTAGTGCACGTGCGGCAAGAGCCGGAAGAAAAATGCGAAGAATTTCGTCTGCTTTCTTCGTGGAACCGAGGGGACGAGATTTATCTCGGAGCTCCTCGGGGCGCTGAGGTAGCGATAGACCCACGCGCGCGCCATATTCTGTTTTCAGCGGGTGTGGGAGCAACCGCAATTGCGGGCTTTGCGAGAAGACTTGCCTCCACAGCGGGATGTTGCTTTGAGGTTCACAATTTCGCGCGGACGCCTGAACGGCTAGTCTTCCGCGCTGAGTTAGACGAGCTAAGTGAGCGTGCTCAAATCCGACACCAAATCGGGCTCAGCGAGGAGCAGATAGCCAATGCGACAGCCCACGCTGTCAGCCCTACTCAAGCGAACTCGCGAGTAATCTGCAGCGGACCACCTGCCTTTATGGAACTTATCGAACGGCAAGCCCTCCAGTGGGTCTACCCGTCCAATGTCCATAAAATCATTCTCGGAGAAACAACGCTCGATGTGGCGTGAGACGCCGCCTCGGTCGGCGAACAGACGGCACGATGTGCTGGCGCGACCGATATTTCGCCAAGCAGCATCAAACGAAGAGAGTGACCGACGCTAGCGGGCCGAGGTTGAAGTAGAGTCTCACCTTCCAACGATGCGGAATTAATTAAATCGACGCTATCTTCGACGTCTTAGAAAATCGCGCTGGCCCTTGGTACGGTACGTCGCAATGGGTTGGATTCCGTAGACTGAAGCGGGCTGGGTTTTCATGGGTCAGTGGGGTGCTTTGGAGGTTGCGCTATTTCTCTTTCACCTCGGCGTCCGCGAAACGTGGCGCACATGCAAGTCTGACTTTAGCCGCGACCCAACCTACGCGCAACGGGTCTCTGGCTGCCACGCTCGTAATTTGATAGTACGTGACATTCGGCAAAGTGACGTCAATCCTTCCAATGTGAAGCGGCAGGAGGGCGGCGTAATGCTCGCCGAACTTCCTCGTCGTGGTGAATAACAAATCCGACCGCTCAAGCAAATGTGGTATCACATCCACGAAAGGCACGGCAATCGTATTTCGGCGCCAAAGGCCCGCGTTACGGAGCACGACGTCCAAAGCTGGCTGAGGTTTCCTGATGTTGGATGCCAAGACAACTTGGTTGGATTGCCCATACTCAGCGGAAGACACGTAGCTCTGTCGCGACAATCGATTCTCGTCGCTCATCAGACAGACGAGCTCATCGTTGCCCAAGAACTCCTGGCCCGTCGAGCATGTCTCAAATCCGCTCACGATGGCTGTATCGAGTCGTCCCGAACCGAGTTCCTCAAACACTTCGGACGAGTCCATCGATTTGAATTCAACAGTCGTGTGCTCGGAACTGCCCAGAATTTCGGCAGTGATAGCCGGAACTAAAAAGCTCGAAAGTTCATCTACGCAGGCGATTAGGCATTTCCTCGGGACGATAGCATTCAACCCTCCTTGTGTTCGACCTGTCAAAAGGTCAGCGCACCCCGTGATAATCGAAAGCGACTCGGTAATTTCCAGCGCACGCTCCGTAGGCACTAGTCGGTTCTTACCGCGAACAAGAAGTGGGTCACCGAGTAGGTCGCGTAGCCGAGCGAGGATGGCACTAACCCCCGATTGAGACATATTAAGTTGAACCGCCGCGCGCGACACACTTTGTTCTCTCAAGACAGTGTCAAGTATGGTGAACAAACGCAAACCTATGCGTTCTTCACGCTCGCATTCTTGGAAAAGATCCGGACTTGACATTTGCTGCTCCTGGCAGATGCCGAGCGTGCTCCGCGGGTCACACGCTGTCCATGCCAGATACGCGGTGGGCTATTGGAGCGCTGACGATTCTCTATTCTGAGCGTCGCTAACCTTCGGAGACGCTCAGATTCAGCTTGATGTATCGTCGCGAGTCATCGCCACGAGTTCGTCGGCCGGTTCACGGTCAATGTGTTATTCACCGATGTGACTCCGGGTACGTTGCTGGCAACCTGCCCAGCAAGGTCAATCTGCTGCTGATTTTTTACAGTGCCTTGGAGCGTAATCTGCCCGCTTTTTGCCCGCACAGCGATGTCAATTGCGGTCAATCCCTTTGCCTTCTTGAGCGCCGCCTTGACCTGCCGGCGCAGCGTGCCATCGCTTACCCGCAACGAAGAGGCACTGGCTGCAGCCTGTGTATCACTGCTCGTTCCTGGCGGCTGCGCGAGAGCGTTGCAAGCCAACGCTACCGAAACCACACCCAAAACCGTACGAACAACGTTGCCGACCTTCATAGTGTCTTCCCCTTATCGATTGCTTAAACCTGCTTGCTTGGCCGACATGGTCGGCCGCTTAGAGCTGCGCCATCGGCGTGGGACTCAGGCGCACGTATTCCACACAGGTGAATACGCGGCCGTTCGAGCTTCTAGCCCACTGGATACTCTTCCCGCTCGCACAGATGCACGCCAGTGAAACTGCGCTGCGAGAATGGAAAGAATTGAGAATGGGACACCTTCATGGCGCCAGTTTGCCCTGCACTCCATCGACGAACCAATTCATGCTGCCGAGTTGATCATCGGATAGGGATTTTCCCGCCTCAATACGAATCTTCCCCGTGTCGTCCTTGATGGGACCGGTAAACGGGGCCAGGCGCCCACTTTTGAGTGATTCCCGAGCATCGCGGGTGACCTGCTGAACTTGCTCTGGCACTGACGCGCTGACGTGTGTGAGGTCGACCATCCCTTCTTTGACGCCCCAGTACACCGGCTTGTTCGTCCAGGTATTATGCTGGATCTCGTCGATGACCTTAACGTAATAGAGACCCCAGTTGTATTCGATGGACCCAATCTGCGCCTTTGGACCCCATTTACTCATGTCGGAGTCAAACCCGAACGCGTACACCTTGTGGTCTTCAGCAACGGACATCATTGCCGTCGAATCCGTGTTTTGGGTCAACACGTCTGCACCGAGTCCAATGAGCGTCTCGGCAGCCTGCTTTTCCTTGCCCGGGTCCCACCAGCTGTTAATCCAGAGGACCTTTACGACAGTGTTCGGCGCGACAGAGCGAGCGCCGAGCGCAAAGGCGTTAATGTTGCGCACGACCTCCGGAATCGGCATGGAACCGATGAAGCCCAGAACGTGTGACTTCGACATCTGGCCAGCCAGGACGCCGGCGAGATATTCGGCTTCGTAGACGCGACCATTGTATGTTCCAAGATTTGGTGCACTCTTGTATCCCGAGCTATTCAGGAACACGGTATCCGGGTAGTCGCGTGCTACCTGCAACATCGGATTCATGTAACCAAAGGCTGTCCCGATGATGACCTTATCTCCTTGCGATGCACGGTTCCTGAACACGCGTGACGCGTCTGCGCTCTCGGGGACGTTCTCAACGCGGGTGACCTTAATCTGATTTCCGTACTGCTTCTCGGCAGCAGCAATGCCAACCTCATGGGAGTGTGTCCAACCGCCATCTCCCGGGTTTCCGAAGTAGACAACGGAGATGTCCAAGGGTGCTGGTGCAGCGTCCGATTCAACAGACGTGACAAGACATTGCAAAGCGAGTAGCGCAAGCGCCGTGTGGCGAAGCGCTCCGTGGTAGATCTTCAACATGGCATTTCCTATGTTTGATGGAATTGTGGGAGGGGCTGACCGAGTCATCAGTCGTTTGTTAGAAATGGAGCGTTGCTTCAACAAAAGGCGTACTCTGGATTGCACCGCCCAGAGAGTTGTTCGCGCCGAACTTGTGATACCAGTATTCCCACCCCACACCAACCTCAATCCAGTTCTTCTTACCCCACACCAATTGGCCCACGTCGACCATGATCTTTGGATGGAACAACACTTCAGTCTTCGTCGTTTGCTTGAAGTCGTTGCCTTTCGGCCCAATGACGTTCAAGTAACCTTGGAGACTGAGCGGAACCGGGCCGACAGCGAACGGAATATTCCACGAACTTTCAATGTTGTATGTCCAGTGAAAGTTGGTCGGACCGTTAAAGCCGTCGTTGTTCATTTCCTTGTAGGCGCCTGGGGAAATCTGCCAGTACCCGACAGGAACGTTGATGTGGAAGCTCGGGCCAAACCGAAATGCGAATTCGCCTGAGGCGTAGTAATTGTTCTTTGCATCCCAGTTGAAGCCCGAGTTGAAGCCAATATCGGAAAACGGGCCGAAGGTGAATGCCTGTGTGTTGAAAATCTTGTTGAAGCTCAAGTCGTTCCGATACACGAACCAGCCTTCGAAGGCTCCTTGAGGTTGATGGCCGGTCGAATTCGCTGGATCCTGCCTGTTCGACATCAGAAGTAGCGCATCGAAGAAGTTTGTGCCGTACTTGAAGCCGTCCGTATGTGTGAACTCGATATTGTTCATACCGATGTTGTTGCCATTCGGATGGTTCGGGCTGACTGTGCCAGGCATTCTGAAGTACGGACCGTACCAATAGGAAATCGTGTCGTCCGACCATTCGAATGCCTGGGCGTGTGATGCGACCATGAGGCATGCCGCAACTGCCAATATTTGTTTCTTCATATAGTTCTCCTAAACGCTTGTTTCGGTTGAATCGTATGCTGCCGTCCCTAGGTGTGGGCTACATCCTTACTACTTCTTCCGGCATGGGAACCGGATCACATAATCGGCAACCGCGGTCCTTGTTGGGATGGAGGCCGATTTCGGGGACAGAGGATCTTCTCTGCACCACGTGTGATGCCCACAAGAGGCTTGACAGCCTGGCCTTCTAGTGCGCAACTCTGGTACACCAGAAGGTATTCCAAAAAAGCCAAATTTCCAAGCGTTTCAAAATCAGTGAAAATCCCTATCTGGGCGGCTTAACGGTTGCCAGGGACAAGGCCGAACGGAAAGGTGCAGGGGTATTCGCTGGAATGCCCGTTGTACGGGGGGGTCAATGAATCTTCATGCTAAATAGAGTTTTACGTCCCAAAACTGAAACGTTGCGTTTCATGGATGCCCTTCCGCGCCGAAATCTGTAGCGATAGATTTGGTCTACCGCCCGGCCATAGTCCTTTGGCGGCACCCGCTGATTGGGTCATGGCCTGTTTTTGGACCAGAATCATGCTTACTTATACGCCCCCCACCGCTGCAAAATTCATCCCTGTCATCGACCTTGAAGAAAGCTTTTCCGCCGACCTCGAGGCGAGAAAGAAAGTTGCGTGGGAGGTTCATAAGGCCTGCCGCGATACCGGCTTCTTTTATGTCTCGAACCACCGCATGTCGGAATCGATGACCGAAGGTCAACTTGCCCTTGCACGCGCGTTCTTTGCACTTCCCCTGGAAGAGAAGCTCAAAATCAATATCAATAACAACCCGACGATGCGCGGCTATGAGCCAATGTCCAGTCAGGCGCTGGACGATGGCTCGATGCCAGACCTGAAGGAAGGCTTCCTGGCGGGCATTAACGGCCTGCAGGCATACGTGACCAAGGGGGAGTACAACAGTCAGAATCAATGGCCGGACGCCGTTCCCAGTATGGCTCCGACGACAGATGCATATCTACTTGGGATGCTCGCTCTGGGTCGACACCTGATGAGCGTGCTTGCGCTGTCGCTCGAACTGCCCGAGGACTATTTTTCCGAGGGGCTCGACATGCCGATGATTACGACGCGGCTCCTCCACTATCCACCTCAGCCCAGGGTCGGCCAAGGGAATCAGCTCGGCGCGGGCGCGCACACCGATTGGGGAATGCTGACGATGCTATTGCAGGATGAGGTCGGTGGGTTGGAGGTGAGAAACGCGGATGGCGAGTGGGTGCGCGCGCCGCATATCCCTGGTACTTTCATTATCAATCTCGGCGACATGGTTCCTGTGCTGACGAATGGCCTTTATCACTCCACCATGCACCGAGTGCTAAATTCCACGCCAGACAGACATCGTTATTCGGTTCCGACGTTCTTTGACCCGAACTATTTCTTCCGTATCAAGCCGCTGGCGTCTTGCGGCGCCCCACAGGGCGGTCCTGCGCGCGAATATACGGTTGGCGAGCATATCGCCGAGATGTACGCGAAAACGTATGGAGGCAAGGTCGCCTGATGCCAGAGCCAGCATGGAGCAAATCCTGAGTCTTTTGGGCGAGCCGCGGCCGCCGGCCCCGCAGTCGTGCCAGATCCGGCGGCAATCTTTGGTCTAACCAAGAAGTCAGTCAGAGCAACCCGCCCGACCTGACCATATCGCTTTTTCAGTCAGGCGTTACTTCAGGAATGATTGTCGCGGACGTTGCAACGTAATTATTGAAGGTCGGTATGTCGCCGACGCTCTGGGCGACCAGGTCGATGAAGCTCTTCAGCTTCTTGCTCCCATAGCGTTGCCGATGGTACGCGCAAAAGATTCGCCGCATCTCGGGCTTCCACGCCGGCAAAACTGGTATCAGGCTTCCATGCCGGATTTCCGGCTGGACGAAGAAGTCGGGCAAAAGCGCAATGCCCAGCCCGTCTACGCAGAAAGTCTTCATTACCCAGTAGTCATTCGTCTCAATGATTGAACGGCTGATATAAGGATGGGACGTCTGCTGCGAATGGAGCGTCGTCTGACTCGCGGAATCAGGCTCGCGTAGAGCAATCCGTTCGTGTTTCACCAGCTCCCTTGGGTCCGATGGCAGCCCCTGCCGACGCGCGTAGATGGGACTCGCATACAGTCCATAGCTGAGTCTGCCAATGAGCTTGGCAATCACATTCGGCAGGTCGGGTGCCTCGGAACAGATATAACAGTCCGCATCTTCCACGCGAGGAGAATCGGGTCGACCGGCTGCGTACAGTTCGCACACGATATTGCTATATCTCGCCAGGAACTGTCGCGTCACGTGGCACACGAACGTAGTAGTGAAGTGGTTTTCCGCAAGGATGCAGAGTCGTCCCTTGCCGCCGCTACTCAACTCCTGGACCTCGGCCCTGGCGAGTTCCAGCCGGCCGCCCATCTCCAGAAGCAAGGACTCGCAGCGGATATAGAAGGCTTTTCCGGCCTCCGTCGGTACAACCCGCCTCGAAGAGCGCTCAATGAGCTCTACGCCCAAATCCTCCTCGAGTCGTTGCAGATGTCGGCTAAGGGTGGATTTCGAGATGCCTGTAAGCGCCTCCGCCTTCGTCAGACTGCATGTCCGCACGATGACGGCAAATGCTTCAATCAGCTTGATGTCGAGTGCCATCGCGAGTCAAACCAGCAGGTGCGGACGTTCGCGTCCGATTCCCGGAAAGTGCAACCATTCCGTAACCTGAGGGCGTTTCGCTCCGGTTCCGTAGTCGCTTGCTGTGACCAGAGTACCAGAACGTACGACCGTTCGCGAGGAACGTGAATTTTCGCGCGGTAAAGATTCTCAGTCCCGGGGTGGCCCAGAAAGTTCGCGAGGCGCAGGCAAAGTGGCGCTACGTAATAAACAACACGTAGCGCCTCGTTCCCGCAATCGAATTCGCCGAAATTCCTCAGACCTCGAGGTCTCTCGCAGTCTCCAGTGTAAGACGGGCAGCTTCCTCGTTCGTGTCTAGGCCGTTCAATATGACGTTCAGCACGATGGCCACAACCGCAGTCAGGAGGATGCTGCTGTTGAGAATCGGGCCTAGAGCGCTCGGCAGCTTCGCGAACAGTTTGTCCGACACGACTGGAATCATCCCTACACCCACGCTTATCGCCACGATGTAAAGGTTGTGCGTTTTGCCGAAGTCGACTTTAGTGAGCGTCTTGATTCCGTTTGAAGCAACCATCCCGAACATCACAATGCCGGCTCCTCCCAGGACGCATGGAGGAATTGATGCGACGATTACCGAAAGTTTCGGAACCAAGCCCAGCAGGATAAGAATGACCCCACCTACTGCACACACCCATCGGCTCTTTACACCCGTTACCGCGACAAGGCCGACGTTCTGTGCGAACGACGTGTAGGGAAACGTATTGAAGAGCCCACCAATGATGTTACCAAGGCCATCCGCTCTGAAACCGCGCGTCAACTCTTTCTCGGTGATTGGTTTGCCGGTGATTTCGCCAATCGCGAGGAACATCCCCGCCGACTCAACAAAGGTCACTAGCATGACCACACACATTGACGCAGTTGCCCAAAGGTCAAATTTCGGAAGGCCAAAGTGCAGGGGCATCACCCAGCCAATCCATCCAGCCTCCTGCAAACCCGAGAGCGAGACCTGCCCAAGTGGGATGGCAAGCAGGAAGCCGAAAACGAGACCCAACAGAATCGACAAGTTCCCCACAAATCCTCGGGCGAACTTCACCAGCAACAAAACAAAGACAAGCACAGCGCCGGCAATACACAGATAGACTGGATTGCCGAAGTCCGGATTGCCAAAACCGCCGCCAGACCAAGCCGCTGCCACGCCCATCAGCGAAAGACCAACCATGAGAATCTCGCTGCCGGTGACGATGGGAGGGAAAAATCGCAGCAACTTACCAATCAGCGGGGCCACCAGAATGCCGAAAATGCCCGCGGTGATCGTTGCGCCGTAAATTCCAAGTAATCCCAAGTCGGGATTCGAGCCGATGGCAATCATCGTCCCGAGCGCGGTGAAGGTGACACCCATCATAATCGGCAGACGAATACCTACGCCTTTGAAGCCAATCGTCTGGACCAGCGTCGCAAGTCCGCCCGCCAGCAAATCTGCGTTTATAAGGAACGCAACCTGGTCTTTGGGCAATTTGAGGACCGCACCGATAATCAAGGGCGTCGCAATTGCACCGGCATACATAATAAGCACGTGTTGGATGGCCAAAAGAATCAGCTCGCCGAACGGCAGCTTCTCATCGCATTCACTATCTAACATGACACACTCTCACTATAGGCAGATTCATAGGCCGACCAGCATCCACGTGTGGGCGCCGTTGTTTTATCGACGCTGGGTACCAGAACGAATACCTTGGAATGAAGAAAAGACGTTTATATTTAACGCGGTGATTCACTGTTGAGTGAGTCACCGCACAGATCACCCGCTTCTACCTTGCAGGCAGCGCATTTTTTGACGTTGACTTAGCCGCGATGAGCGTTCACGAAAGCTTCCAGATTCTCCGCTCGCTTCCTCGCTTCATGCACCGCCACTCTCTCCGCGTAGAGCTCGCGAACGAACCTGGCGACAAGACAGCTGTCGGCAAACATGTTGTATTTCCATCCCGTCCCGTAGGCCGCAAGGTTGATATTGTCGATGGTCATAATTTCCATCTTCGAGTCATCAACCTCCAGATACTGGTCAATGACTTTACGCACCAGCTCCTTCGTCGTCGCCAGCTTGTGGGCGTGCCATTCGTCGGTGTGCCATTCACCCGGCTTCGGATTCGAAAACGGGTACTGAATCGAGCGCCCCGGCCTATCAAACCCGAGGCCGTCCCACGGGCCAGTCTCGAAAGCCCACCAGTTGCGCGGGCCGTTCGGCGCAGCGGGCCGAACCTGCGTCCAGACGACCATGTTCTGCTTCAACCATTCGTCAGCAAAGCTGTCGTCGTTGTAGGGATCGAGTTTCCTGATTGCCTCTTTGTCACCCCGAATCTGGGATACGGCGTGCTCCACCTCATTTTCAATCTTGAAGATGCAGTGGCTGTAATCCATGCAGAAGTTGAAAGGGATGCCGCGGCTACGAACCGCCTCTGCCACCCGCGTGACACGGCGAAAATCTTCGGACCACATGTCGACGTGCGATTCGAACGAAATGGTCAAGTCGTATGGTTTCGCCTGGTCGTACGTGTACAGGTAGTAATCGACGATTTCCTGGTCAGTAACATAGTGACCGTCGGCATGCTTCGCCCAAATCATCAGGTTGTGGTACTTGGAGCCGACCTCGTGTGCACGCTTGAGGTTGGCCTTCAGGACCTCATCATCTTTCCCGAGAACGTATGTCCAGCTACCAGACAAAATCGGAAGGTTGTACTTCTCGCTCGCCTTCTGGTACTGATGCAGTTGGTCGTCATCGACCGGAATGCGGTCAACGAAATCCCAGAGTCCCGACTCCGACAGCACACGCAGCTGCTCTGCAATCGGAAGCTCCTCATCTGACACTGGTTTCTCAATCGACGACAGCTGAACACCTCGTCCAGCGCACGCCAGCTTAAACATCTTCTTTGTCATTACTCACTCCTGGAGAAATTGAGGTCAGATCGACAGACTAAACAGTCCGCAGGTCCGAGTACTGTCGCTCACTTTCGATAACCGGTTCATGCAGCGCTGCCTTGAATGCCTCGGCACCGTCCCGAGCGGCTTCGCTTAGCTCGCGCATCCACTTCCGATATTGAACAGACACCTTGTCGGTGATCACTGGCACCTCGTCCGCCATCATCTGCGCCGGCCACTGAGATTCGATGACCGGCTTGTCCTCTGCGAACACGACGTCGTTAAATGCAATGTGCAGATGGTCCGAGTCACTTCCTTGCTCGCGCGCGAAGATGAGGAAATTCTTCGTTCGTGTCTCGTCGATCGGGCACGACACGTTAAACAGCACATGCAGAGAGTTGGTCGAATATTTCTCGACCGCGAGGTTGATAGCGAACGGCATGCTGCAGTGATAGGTAAATGTGCCAATCGGCGCCTGGTCCGGAACGTCCATGCCGGGGGGCGTCTCGTACACGAACCGGAATTGTCC
Source organism: Paraburkholderia caffeinilytica (assembly GCF_003368325.1). Classification (NCBI taxonomy): domain Bacteria; kingdom Pseudomonadati; phylum Pseudomonadota; class Betaproteobacteria; order Burkholderiales; family Burkholderiaceae; genus Paraburkholderia; species Paraburkholderia caffeinilytica. The sequence continues at coordinate 60,540 of NZ_CP031468.1, forward strand.
GTTGACGCGGTCCATCGGTACGATGGGAGGCTCTGCGTTGTTCGGATCGAAGAGCGTGCCCGGGTGAATGAAGGCGAAATGCGAAAAGTCCGTGAAGTTTTCCCAACGACGCTCCGCAGAGGCATTCCACCAATACGGCTCCTGCACGACAATGCGCATCTTGGGGTCATCGGCAGCGCTGAAATACGGAATCTCTGTGCAGTTGAACGACGAGTCGAGACGCACCCAGAGCAAGCCATATTTTTCTTCGCAATCGAAGCGTTCGACGCGGGCCTTGTTCGGAATCGGGCTGTCGGGACATGCAGGAATTTTCGTGCAGGCGCCGGCCGCGTCGTATTTCCAGCCGTGGTATGGACATTGGAGTTCGCTGCCAACCACCTGACCACACGACAGCTTCGCCGACCGGTGCGCGCATCGGTCCCGCATCGCGACATACTTGCCATCCAGCCTGGCGACCACCAGTTGCTCTCTAAGCAGAGTAACTGCCAGCGGACCAAAACTCGAAGGCTTCGCCCTTTCAAGCTCGGCCACCGTGCATACGGGATGCCAAAAGTGCCGGAGGTACTGGTTATCCTTAATCAGCGGTAGGTGTTCCATTCACGTCTCCTATATTGCTTTGGGGAACTGATTCCCGACAGGTCAAGGAGAACCCGTTCTCCCATCCTGCGGGGTGTGTTGCAGTGCAATTGGCTTTTCACATCTTTCGCCTGGTACACCAGAAATTACGAAGTCAATAAGCTCGTGTCAAGCGAGTCGGATGGCCTTACGAAGAGAAGGGTGCCTCCCGGGTTCGGAAAGCGACTCCGGGAATAGACTACCTAGTGTCCCGAGTTAAAAATTCGCTTCAATATTTCTCTTCACCAATTGGCGACGTACTAGTTGAAGAGACCTAAAGAAGGCATGCGGTTTACGCGGCCTGGATCAGGCGGAAATACACGCCACGCACCGTCTGCGTGTCGAAAGAAGCAGAGCTCAAACGCATTACCCTCTTCCCGTGACGCTTCGACACGCACGTATCGTCCGTAAGCGCAGCGTGCGTGGCTGAACCGTGTTACCCGCGGCGTTGTGGTCAAAGTTGGGGCAAACCATTTTTCAACCATCGATCGCAAGGACATCCCAGCAGTGTTCATCTCACTCTCCTTCGACTACATTCCCTCGGATCTGCCATGCCCATTTGCAACTGACGGCTTGGCACCCAACGTTTTGCTGCGAACACTTCTTGTCCCGTTTATCCGGCGGTATCGTCAATGACGTTTGTCCGCAAGGCCTCTCGAAACGTCTGCTTTCCGTTTGGAGCAGCCAACGAGAGCTCGCGGTGCCACTTGCGATACTGGATTGAGACCTTGTCTGTAGCGACTGAAATTTCGCCTGCGGACACCTCAGCCGGCCACTGCGACTCGATAATCGGCTGATCTTCAGCCAATACCCGTTTCTGGAACGCCAGGTGCATGTGGTCGGGTTGGCCGTCGCGCTCGCGAATTATGACCATGAAGTTCCTGCACGTTTTGTCGTCGATAGGGCACGCTGTCGTCCAAAGGATGAAGCGCGAGCCGTCACGCCAGAGCTTGATTTCCAGATTGATGGAATATGGCATCGTGCAGCGATAGATGAAGTCGCCCATCGGCGCTTCCTCCGGAATGCCTTCCATCTCTCGGGGAGGCGACAACTCAAACTGGAGTTCCCCGTCGACACGGTTGACCAGAACGAGCGGATGGCTTGCGAAAAACGGGTCGTAGAGGGTGCCCGGATGCACGAACGCGAAGTGAGAAAAGTCAGTGAAATTTTCCCAGCGGCGCTCCGCAACCGTGTTCCAGATGTATGAGTCGGCGACGATCACTTGCATGTCCGGGTTGTCCCAGTCATCAAGGAAGGGGATTTCCGTGCAGTCGTAGGAGTTGTCCAGCCGCACCCAGACGATTTCGTATTTGACTTCGCAGTCGTAAATCGCGAGTTTTGCGCGCGGTGGCACGGGCTTGTCAGGACAGGCCGGAATTGACTTGCACGCACCATCGCTACCGTATTGCCAGCCGTGATAGGGACACTGAAGTGTGTCTTGGCCCCCACACTTCGCAATGGTCCCAATCGACAACTGCGCAGAGCGATGAGCGCAGCGGTCCGGTGCAGCAACAATTTTTCCGTTGAGTCGAGCCAGCACAAGTTTCTCACCGAGCAGCGTGACGCCCATCGGGCCATGGCCCGATGGATTCGCCCGCTCAAATTCGGCAAGGGTACAGACCGGGTGCCAAAAATGCCGAAGATAGGATTTATCCTCCAATAAAGGCTTGAACTGCTCACGCGCACTCATGAGTTACTCCTGTGGGGTAGGTTGTTTCGGTCCGATAAACTAAGAGACCAAAATGTCTATCTGGTATACCAACATAGTACGCAAAAAAACCAGATGCAATCAGGGATTTCCTGCATCCGGGAGTTTTCTGTGTTTTTTGCATTCAGGAATCTGCCGACTTAGTGTTTTCACCGATATGCGACTCGCCCGTCTTGGTAGCAAAGGGCGATAGAATATAGGCACCGACCGGCCTGCGTAAGAAACGGTGCGCGACAAGCTCATGGATGGTGAGTCGTCCCTTCTTTGGTGCCAGAGCGCCGTTCTGAAGTACCAGCGCTTTGCTTCCCGCTCAACCCCTACGCGCAAACTCTGCGCAATTCCTAGCCATGCTGACCCAAAAAATAGTAGGAGCAATTGCTGACGCGATTTATCACCGTAGATTGCCGCCAGGAGCCAAACTCAACGAACGTGATATTGCAGACCTTTACGGAGTGAGCCGAACTGTAGTCCGGCAGGCACTCATTCGACTTTCGCAAGATGGGTTGGTCGAAATCTCACCAAAGCGGTCCTCGGCTGTATGGCGCCCGACATTTGATGACGCGTTCGAGCTATATCAGATGCTCCTCGTTCTCGAGAGTGGAGTCATCGACCAGCTCATCAAGTCGGTTACGCCGGACCAGCTGAAGGCGCTTCGAGCCCACACGGTGAAGGAGCGCGTGGCATTTGAAAAGGGCAGGCACGACCTTGGCGACAAATTGGGGCGTGAATTTCACGTGTTACTCCTCTCGTTCCTCAACAACGAAACGTTGAATCAAATCCATCAGCATCTAAGGCGTCGCGAGGCACTTATCAACGCCATGTTTCGCGTTGGGTTCGACTACTGTCAATTGCGTGATGAGCATGGGCAGTTGGTCGAATGTCTCGAGAAGAAAGACGCTGCCGCGGCGAAGGCACTCCTCGCGTCGCACTACAACCTGGTCATTCGCGGGTATCGCTTTGACGCGATGGTGACGCCCGATGTGGACCTCAAACTGGCCCTAGCACTATAAGTACCTCTGCGCCATCTCCGGCCTGCTGCGCAGGCCGGCCACTCCCAATGGTTGCCCGCGACGCCTCCCCAAAGAGACTGCCTCAGTGTTATTCCCAAGAAAAAATCGCTTGCCGTCGCGAATTTTTTTTTATAGAGTCTGGTATACCAGCTTGAGCATCTGACGAACCAATCCAGGAGGGCATGTGAATTTTGACGAGCAACTGTTCGATGACTGGCATCCTGTAGCCGCTTCGGAAGACATTCTTCCGGACCGCAGATTTCACACGCGCCTGCTTGGACGGGTCGTGTCGTATTCCCGTAAGGGCTCCGAGGTGACCGCTCAGTGGGACGATGACGGCACCGAGAGAAAAATGTCTGCAATCGAGCAATACGGGGCGCTATGGCTGTCCTTTTCATCGAACCCCAGAAGTCTCTTCAAGGTGCCAGAATTCTCGGAGCCCGATCGGCGCATCGTGAGCGCCGGGTCGACTCGCGTGCACACGTCGGGTCTGCGAGCAGTCGAGAACTTCCTCGACATGGCGCACTTTCCGTTCGTGCATACAGACATTCTCGGCGCCGAGCCGCACACCGACGTGGCGCCGTATACCGTCAAGTACGACGAGCAAGTCGATGAAATCATCGCTACTGAATGCAAGTTCCCACAACCACGTGGTTCTGCTACGGCGACTGATGCGCTCGATATGGATTACATCTATCGCGTCACCCGGCCATACATCGCGATTCTGTACAAAACGTGTCCGCCGGACCCGTCGAGGTGGGATGTCCTCTGTCTGTTCGTGCAGCCTGTCGACGAGGAATGGTGCATCGCTCATACGTTGATGTGCTACGTGGACGACGTGAACTCGGATGAACAGCTCCGGCATTTCCAGCAGACCATTTTCGGCCAGGACTTGATGATTCTCGTCAATCAGGTTCCGAGGCGCCTCCCCCTTACGGCGAAGACCGAGAACCCGGTCCGTGCGGACGTTCTCGCAACGGCATATCGCAAATGGATGCGCGACGGTGGTCTTACGTACGGCGCAATCTGTGACTGACATAGGGATTTGAGATTCATGAGTTCATTTGATTCGAATCGCTGGTATCCCATTGCCAGCACTGAGGTCCTCACTGAGCGGCACGTTTATCACACGTCCCTCGCGGGGCAGGAGTTGGCTGTCTGGCGAGACGACAACGGCATCGCGAACGCGTGGGAGAACCGCTGCCCCCATCGAGGCTTGCGACTGACGCTTGGCGTGAACCTTGGACATGAGCTGCGCTGTCAATATCACGGTTGGACATACGAAAGCGGTTCTGGTGGTTGCACGTTCGTACCTGCACACCGGCATGCTACTGAGCCCAGCAAGGCATGCGTAACGACCTTCCCTGTACGCGAGTCTGGCGGACTGATATGGGCGTCACTCGGTGCACCGGTTGGCGAGCCGCCCTTGATCAAGACGCAAACGAGCGGCGCAGCACTCACATTCTTGAGGAGCCTGCCGTTCAATTTGCCCGCCGCCGACGTGGCCAAAGGGCTACTCGAAGCAGGCTTCCGTTTCGCTGAGTGCTTCGACCAAGACCCGGGGGGCGCAGGCCTGCGTCAGTTTGGCGACGACTCAGTCGGCCTGACCCTGGGGGAGAACGGGCGCTATGGTTTGCATTTCTATGTTCAGCCACACTCTGCCGACAAGACTGTCGTCCATGTGAACGCGTTGCTGCACGAGCCAGTGACCCATTCATTCCTCGAGCGTTTCTCGCACGTTCTCGGTGAATTCAGGCGAGTGCTCGAGCGAGTCCGAGTCGAGGTGCCGGTTACCACGGCGCTCGCAGCACGCAAATCAACGCAGATCCCTGTTCCAATTCCGGTCGTTGTGGCCTCGCCTCAGACGCTGTCCGCCGAGTATCGTTGCAAAGTCACGTCTCGCGTACAGGAAACAGGGGACATCGTATCGTTCGCACTCACGCCGATCGGGCGGTCATTGCCGCAACTCACACCTGGGATGCACGTGAGCGTCACAACGCCTGCGGGCATTGTGCGTCAGTATTCGATTATCAACGCGCCGCATGAGCGCGAAGCCTTCCTGATTGGCGTCAAGCGGGAGTTGCAGTCTCTTGGCGGCTCAAAGTCCATGCATGAAGACGTACAGGAGGGCACGGAACTGAAAATTGCGGTCCCCCGAAATGGATTTCCATTGCGACGCAACGGCCGTCGCCCCGTTCTGATTGCTGGCGGCATAGGCATCACGCCAATTCTTGCAATGGCGCAAGCACTGAATGCGACTGGCGACAAGTATGCATTGCATTACTTCGTTCGCGGACCGGAGCACACACCGTTCCAGGCGCGCCTACGCTCGCTCGGAAGCAACGTATTCATTCATGCGGGACTCGACGTCGCGGGAACTCGACAGCGGCTCGAGGAAATTGTCGAAGAACTGAACCCAGCCCAGATCGAAATTTATACGTGCGGTCCGGGTCCGATGATTGACACAGTGAAGGATGTCTCGTGCAAGAGAGGCATTCCCGAAGAGTCCGTGCGCTTTGAATATTTCAAGAACACGGATATCCCGAAGGGCGGCGAAGCATTCGAAGTTACGTTGGCAAAGTCGGGAAAGACCTTCGTTGTGCCGCCTGATAAGTCACTTCTGAAGGCATGCTGGGATGAAGGTGTACCGATTGAAGCGTCGTGCGAACAAGGTGTCTGCGGCACCTGCATGACCGCGGTGCTTAGCGGCGAGCTCGACCACCACGACACCTACCTTTCCAAACGAGAGCGCGAAAGCGGCAAATGGATCATGCCGTGTGTCTCCCGATGCAAGAGCAAAAAGCTCGTGCTGGACGTCTAATGTGAGTCATTCCATGATTACACTCTACGATTACGAACTTTCTGGTAACTGCTACAAAGTCCGACTGCTCCTTAGCATGCTTGGTCTCGAATACAAGTTAGAACCGGTCGAGTTTTACCCGAGCAAGGCACACAAGACTGACGCGTTCCTTCGAATCAACCCGCTTGGACAGTTGCCAGCACTCACCGACGACAAGGTGACGCTTCGGGACGCACAGGCAATCCTCGTTTATCTGGCCGCCCAGTACGACAGGAGTGGACAGTGGTACCCGGCGGCGAATGCCAAGCTCGCGGGCGAAGTGCAGATGTGGCTTTCGTTTGCTGACAGTCTGACCGGATCGATTTCGGCCGCACGCTTGCACGACCTCTTCTTCTTCGACTTCGATGACGAGGCTTGCAGAAAGCGCGCACACGAGTTGCTGCGTATCATCGACGAGCATTTGTGGCTGCGCGAAAAGACCGGCGGAGAATTTCTCTGTGACGCTGCTCATCCAACCGTGGCCGACATCGCTTGCTTTCCTTACATCATTTTGTCGGATGAAGGCGGAGTTTCGCTTGCCGACTATCCGTCCGTTCGCCGCTGGACCGACCGCATCAAGCGTTTGCCCGGCTTCATTGTGATGGCCGGCGTCTTTCCTGCTGCCCAGCTACCGGCGCAACGCTTCCAAGCGCGTCAGCAGGCAGATTTCTAGCCGGACGGACCTCCGGGCGACGATTTACCAGAACACTCTTTCCTTACATCCTGATTAGAAGGGCTTGAATATGAAGACGAAAGCAGCAATAGCATGGAAGGCAGGCGCTCCCCTGACCATCGAAGAAGTCGACCTCACAGGACCGCGTGCAGGCGAAGTGCTGATTGAAGTCAAAGCAACCGGTATTTGCCACACTGACTATTACACGCTTTCTGGTGCCGACCCCGAAGGCATCTTCCCTTCGATCCTTGGACACGAAGGCGCTGGCGTGGTCGTGGATGTCGGACCTGGTGTCGGCACTCTGAGGAAGGGCGACCACGTCATTCCGCTTTACACGCCGGAATGTCGGCAGTGCAAGTTCTGTCTGTCACGCAAGACGAACCTTTGCCAGGCTATCCGGGCGACCCAAGGCAAAGGGCTTATGCCTGATGCTACATCGCGCTTCTCGTTGGACGGTCAACCATTGTTTCACTATATGGGCACGTCCACGTTCTCCAACTACATTGTTGTGCCGGAAATCGCAGTAGCCAAGGTACGCGAAGATGCGCCATTCGACAAAATCTGCTACATCGGTTGCGGCGTCACAACCGGTATTGGTGCCGTCGTGTTCTCTGCGAAGGTCGAAGCGGGCGCGAACGTTGTTGTATTCGGACTGGGCGGTATCGGTTTGAACGTCATCCAGGGCGCGAAGATGGTCGGAGCCGACAAGATTATCGGGGTCGACATCAATCCTGGTCGCGTTGAGCTTGCGAAGAAATTCGGGATGACGCATTTCATCAACCCAAAGGAAGTCGAGAGCGTCGTGGACAGCATCGTGCAACTCACCGATGGTGGCGCCGATTACTCGTTCGAATGCGTCGGCAACACCACGCTGATGCGTCAGGCGCTTGAATGCACCCATAAGGGTTGGGGACAGTCGTTCATCATCGGTGTGGCCGCGGCAGGTCAGGAAATCAGCACTCGTCCGTTTCAACTGGTCACTGGTCGTGAGTGGAAGGGCTCGGCATTTGGCGGCGCTCGCGGTCGGACGGACGTACCGAAAATCGTCGACTGGTACATGGAAGGCAAGATCAATATCGACGATCTGATCACACATCACCTGCCGCTGGAGCGCATCAACGAAGGCTTTGATCTGATGAAAAAGGGCGAGTCGATCCGCTCTGTAGTCCTGTATTAACAGGCATACTCAAAGGAGCATCGAAATGCTTGAACTCGTGTCGTCGCATGCCTGTCATGGGGGCGAGCAGCGCTTCTATAAGCATGACTCGAAGGCCGTCTGCCTGCCAATGCGATTTTCAGTCTATCTGCCACCGCAGGCACTCCGTTCTAGTGCGAAACTGCCCGCGCTGTTCTATCTGGCGGGCCTGACGTGTACGGAAGAAACCTTTCCGACCAAGGCCGGTGCGCAACGATTTGCTTCGGAGCACGGTATTATCCTAGTTGCGCCAGACACGAGTCCACGCGGCGCAGGTGTAGCGGGCGAAAGCGAAGCATGGGATTTCGGGCTCGGTGCGGGGTTTTATGTCGATGCAACCCGGGAGCCATGGGCAAAGCACTACCGGATGTATTCGTACGTCCGCGACGAGCTACGCGAGACGGTGCTCGCCCACTTCCCTGTCGACGGATCAAGGCTTGGCATTTTCGGGCACTCAATGGGAGGACACGGAGCGCTGGTACTGGCTCTACGAAATCCGGAAATCTATCGTTCCGTGTCCGCGTTCGCGCCAATCTCTGCACCGACGCTATGCCCGTGGGGTGAAAAGGCATTCAGGGGCTACCTCGGCGACAATGTCGAAGCGTGGAAGCGATACGACGCAACTGAACTGATTAGCAATGCATCAAAGAGGTTCCCGGGCGGGATTTTGATCGATCAGGGCCTCAGCGATCAGTTCCTCGCTGAGCAGCTTCACCCAGACGCCCTCGAAGCCGCATGCAAAGACTCTGGACAACACCTGACGCTTCGACGCTTCGCCGATTACGACCACGGCTACTACTTCATTTCGACCTTCATCGGCGATCACATCGCGCATCACGCCAGAACGCTCTGTCTTTACGAAACTGAGGGAGGACCGGTACCCGTCAAAGTGATGTAAGTATCCGTACATAGTCTCGGGGCGCGCCAATCTCCTGCGCGCGCTCTTTTTGCCCCGCTACCCCGGGGCCTTTTTCCTTTTCGCCCAACGCCGAGACAAATTTCTGTGAACCCTCGCGTCGATTTCATTAAACGCAGACGGCATGGACTTCATTCACATTTTCGTAGCATCCTTTCATCGAGGTTCAAATGAACATCCAGGCCTTCTTCGTTGCTATCGCAAGCGAGCAAATTACGATGTTAAGACGGCAAATCGCTAACGAAGGCGTTTCGGCTGCTTCGAGTGCATATCGCATGCTGTTGGTAATGCCATTGTCAAACATCACACGGAGCATCGACGAGCGACCTGAAGTCTGCTCCGCTGCAGTACTCGGATACAACTAGTCAGCGACAATACCCCGTAAGCCACTGCGCTGTTCTTTTTGGTCGAACCGCGTGGATACGAACAAAGAAATCGCTTTTGCGGAGCTCGACACAATCTGGAAGATGTTGACTTGCGTGTCCCGATAACCCGAAGCGATAACCGGCTCACGGTACCGTCTTCGTTCAAATTCGAAAGCGCCCCCTTGTGACTTTGTCGAGCAATGGTCCAGGCAGTCCGCGGTATCATTCGCAACTTTTTTGAGGGGCGATTCTGCTCCGACAGGGTTAAGACAGCCAGCGTCCGAACACGCCGTTAGATCTTTGTGCAAAATCTGTAAGAATGTCGATGCGGGTCATTCCAATAGCGTACTAAACAACAGCGCCCGCACCCACAAAATAGTAGACCATGTGTTGTCGTGTCAAGCGGCGGCATTTCACGAGATATCCCGCTTACCGTTGTATTCGGCCGTTGCGGTGTCCTGCTGCATAACTGTGTCTTATTCATCTCGTTTGCGCAACTTGTTTGGGCTCCTTAAGGTCGTAGCTCAAAGTGACAGCAGCAGCCTTCAAGTCGGCAGGCCCGACACTGAGGGTATGCCCTCTAGCCGCCCCCTGCTCCTGAAGTTTCAGGATATCGTACGTTTGCCTTGCAGCAGTATCCCCATCGATTGCAAGTTACATAGAATCTCTAAATGCTAATTGGTGTAGTCTACTTTTCGCAAGAGATGCACTGATACTCTACAACGCTCCATCTCCCGTCATCTCTCCGCCCAACTCCGACAACCTCGCTGACCTCGTTCGATGCGTATCCGTCACGAAATGCCGTCTGGAAGTAAGAACCGAATTCAGACCGATCGGGCAGACGGCTTTGCGGTGGATAGACAATCCGGCTTGTCACTTATGTTCTGCCACGAGTCGGACCAACGCGGCGTCGGGCCTCCTTCATCGCGCTAATAAATTGCCCTTCGCTCATCGTCGCGTTTGCAATAGGATAAAGTCCGATATAGGCGCCCCGGTAGTCCCCTCTATCAATAGCTTCTAACCATCGGATGGCAAACTCGTCGGCACTTTCCTTTGGATAGTGTTTGTTTGCACGATTCACGAGTGGCTTTCTGGCCGATCCGAAGCCAATAGTCTTGCTGCCGTCGTTGCGGCGCGACTGATACCCTTTCTCCTCGGGTCGCATACGGGCGACATCAACCGCTACATACAAGAGAAGTGATGCAGCTATTGCGATTGGCCATGTAGAGCGATTCCTCGCTACTACTTTCCCCTTGTCTTGTTAGATTCAGAACAAACCGACAAGACTAAACTAGGCTAAGAACAGATCTGTGCGTCAGCCCGGCCGCATCCTTTAGTCGCACAGCGAGGTCGAAGGTTGTCTCATGGGGCGGAGCTTCTTTCCTCGTCCGATCAGATAGTCCACCCGACCGCAACGGCGCATACCAAGATGCTGTGTCTCACGACACTTGCGTTACTATGAAATCAACTTTAGAAAAGATGACGGTCGTTCGCTGTTCAGAGATTCCCGAAGCAAACGTATTTCGCCTCCAGATAGGCCTCAATCCCGGAATGTGCGCCTTCACGCCCCATGCCCGACTCTTTGATGCCGCCGAACGGTGCGGCTTCATTGAACACCAAGCTATCGTTTACTCCAACCACTCCACATTCCAGCGCTTCCATTACCCGAAACGCGCGATTAATGTCCGTCGTATAAAAATACGCAGCGAGTCCGGTGCGCGTGTCATTCGCCAGTGCAATAACTTGTGTCTCGTCCTTAAACCGGAGGACGCTTGCAACGGGCCCGAAGATCTCGTCGCCGCAGACGCTCATGGTGGGTTCCACGTCCATGAGCACCGTCGGCCGAAAGAAGTTAGAGCCCGCGACTAACCGTGAACCGCCCGTCGCAATTGTTGCGCCTGCCATGACCGCATCATCAACGAGCTTTTCAAGGTGCACCACCGCATCATTGCTGATGAGTGGACCGATCTGTGAGTCTTCGGCGAACCCGTCACCTACACGAAGCACGGCAACCTTCGCCACGAGCTTACCTACAAAGGTTTCATACACATCCTCGTGAACGAAGAATCGAGGTGCGCACATGGCAGCCTGGCCTGAGTGCCGAAAACGCGCATCCAATGCACCTTTGACCGCCAGGTCGATATCCGCATCAGCAAACACGATGAAAGGACAATTTGCGCCCAACTCTAGCGATACCTTCTTCAAAGTGGGCGAACACAATCCCATCAACCGCTTGCCATCTGCAACCGAACCAGTGAACGACACCTTTCTAACCTCAGGACTCGCCGCCAACGCGCCCTCAATGAGCTCTTTTTCACCTGTGAGCACCGACAGCACTCCGCGCGGCAAACCGGCACACTCGGCAAGCACACCAAGCGCGATTGCAGAGAACGGTGTTTGAGGGTCAGGAGAATGGATCACGGTGCAGCCTGCCGCGAGCGCCGCGCCAACTCGCCTCGCAGTCATCGACGACGGAAACGTCCACGAGGTGATCGCGCCGCAAACGCCGATCGGCTGATGTAGAACGCGGATACGCTGATTACGGCGCGGAGCAGGAATATTGTCGCCATAAATTCTGCGTGCTTCTTCTGCGAACCACTCGAGGTAGTTGGCGGCCTGAGTGACCTCCGCTCGTGCTTCATGAAGCGGCTTTCCCTGCTCCGAGCACAGAATCCAAGCGAGGTCCTCCCGATGGCTATCAACCATGCGCGCCCACGCTTTCAGGACGGAAGCGCGCTCGCGACTGCTCCAATCCCGCCAATCCTGCAACGCAGCGTTCGCGCGAGCGATTGCTAGGTGTACCTGCTCGGTCGTAACTTGCGGCACCGAGCCGATGATCTCAGCTGTCGACGGATTCGTGACAGAAATCCTCGGAAGATCAGTGTGGTCGACCCAAATGCCACCTACATACGCCGACTGCTCGAAGAGATGTGGACACCTGAGGTTCATAGGTCACGTAAATCGGCTTCGCATTTGATCATCTTGACCCCCACGTTGAAGCACCCACCTTAGCACGCTCCTTCTCTCGCACACATATCCGAAAAAGCATTGAGACAATTCGCCTTGGCTTATCCCGATTACTCGCGTGGCTACTAACTCCCTGCCCCTCGACATAACTATCCAGTCCTCGTGTCCAACCTCATTTTCTGGCGAGATCATGCCTGCCATGCATGGGCCGCGGGAAGCTAAACGAATGCTAGTGTCGGCGAACTGCTGTGGGTGGAAAAAACCGTGCGTTTGCGCTCCCCGGCATCGGATATATGCCGCTCGCGTTAGATGTAGGATGCGGGATCGACAATGGTGCGGACACGTTCTGGCGCGCATTCGAGGCGGCTAATCGATTCCGTCCTGACACGGATACGATCACCCTGCGCTGAAAAAGGACGTGCCGAGCGACGCCGGCGCATTCAGGCGGATCGTGTTCGGATTGCGCGAGATCATCACCAGCACCACGACCGTCGCGACATACGGCAGCATCGCGAGGAATTGGGTCGGCACCGGCACGCCGATCGCCTGCGCGTAGAACTGCAGCCCAGTCACCGCGCCGAACAGCAGCGCGCCGATCAGCAGACGCCCTGGCCGCCACGTTGAAAACACGACCAGTGCGAGCGCGATCCAGCCGCGGCCCGAGGTGAGCTGCTCCTGCCAAAGGTGCAGATTGACGATCGAGTAATAACCGCCTGCGAGCCCGGCCATGCCGCCGCCGAAGGCCACGGCCCCGTAACGCACACCGACCACCCGAAAGCCCACCGAACGCGCGACCTGTGGCGATTCGCCGACCGAGCGCAGCACAAGGCCCGCACGCGTGCGGTACAGGAACCAGCCGATCACGGCGAACATCAGGAACGCGAGGTAATCCAGCGGCGTCATGCTGAACAGCGCCGGCCCGAGCACCGGAATCTTCGAAAGGCCGGGAATGGTCCACCTGTCGATGGTCGCGCGCACGGCGGCCGACGTGTAGGGCTTGCCGACATACGCCGAGAGGCCGATGCCGAAGATCGTCAGCGAGAGGCCCGTGGCGACCTGGTTGGCGAGCATGGTCAGCGTGAGAAACGCGAATAGCAGCGACATGGCGAGACCGGCGCCGATCGCGGCAACCACGCCGAGCCACGGGTTGCCGGTAATCACCGTGACGGCGTAGCCCGTTACCGCGCCCATCAGCATCATGCCTTCGACGCCGAGGTTGAGGACGCCCGATTTTTCGGCGACGAGTTCGCCCGCGCCGGCGAACATCAGCGGAATTGCGGCGGTGACGGCGCTCGAGGCGAGCGAGCTGGCTTGTTGAATGTCCATATAGATCCGGCGGGAATTGGTAAGCGATGAGCGAATGAGGGTGATCTGCTCAGTGAACCTGTGCGGTCAGGGAACGGCGGCGCACGCGGTAGTTCACGAACAGGTCGGCACCCAGCAGGCAGAACAGCAACAGCCCCTGGAACACACCGGACAGCGCCTGCGGCAGTTGCATCGAGGTCTGCACGGCTTCGCCGCCGAGATACAGCAGCGCCATCAGCAGACTCGCAAGCACGATGCCCAGCGGATGCAGCCGCCCCACGAACACGACGATGATCGCGGTGAAGCCGTATCCCGGCGACCACGTCGCCTGCAACTGGCCGATCGGACCGGCGATCTCCCCCATGCCGGCGAGGCCCGCGAGGCCGCCGCTGATCAGCAGCGAGGTCCAGATGGTTTTTTTATCGGAGAAACCGGCGTAGCGCGCGGCGAGCGGCGCGAGGCCACCGACGTTCATCCGGAAGCCGGCGAAGCTCTTGCGCATGAAGACCCACACGAGCGGGATCGCCACCAGCGTGACGAACACCGATGCGTTCAGTCGCGTGCCGCGCAGCCATTTCCAGTGCCAGTCGCCGGCGAAGGTCGGGTACAGCGCGTCGCCCGTGAACATCTCAGAGAGCGGGAAGTTCATGCCCTGCGGGTCGCGCCACGGGCCGCTCACCAGATAGATCAGCAGTTGCGTGGCGACATACGTGAGCATCAGGCTGACGAGAATCTCGTTGGTGTTGAAGCGGCTCTTGAGCAGCGCGGGAATCGCCGCCCACATCATCCCGCCCAGTACGCCGGCGATCATCATGGAAGGCAGGATCCACCAGCCGGTGGCCTGATCGAAATAGATCGCCACGCTGCTCGCGGCAATGCCGCCGAGCAGCATCTGCCCTTCGGCGCCGATGTTCCAGACGTTGGCGCGATAGCCGATCGCGAGGCCGAGCCCGATCAGGCACAACGGCGAGGCCTTGAGCAGCAGCTCGGACCAGCCGTTCACGCTGGACAGCGGTTCGATGAAAAACGCGTGCATGGCCTGCAGCGGATCGCGGCCCACGAGGCTGAAGATCAGAAAGCCGATCGCGAGCGTGAGCAACGCGGCGATCAGCGGCACGGCGAGCTGCATGGTGCGCGAGGGCGTCGTGCGGGCTTCGAGTCGATATGAAAAGATCACGTGTAAGCTCCTTAGGTGTGCAGTTGTATGTGACGTGAGGTAGTCAACTGTCCTTGTGACGTCGCAAGAGCACCCCCTTCTTCTCCGAATAGACCCGCCATCCACATTCCGATCTCTTCGGTACCGGTATCACTCTTCAATCGCACGGGCGAAAGTCGGCCACGAGCAAGCACCGCGATGCGATCGCAGATGTCGAACAACTCTTCCAACTCCTCCGAAATCACCAGAATCGCCACGCCGCGCGCGGACAGATCGAGCAACTGCTGGCGGATGAACGCCGATGCGCCGACGTCGACACCCCATGTGGGCTGCGCGACCACCAGCACCTTGGGCGCCTGCAGAATCTCGCGGCCCATGATGTATTTCTGCAGATTTCCGCCCGAGAGACTTTGCGCCAGCGCTTCGGAGCCGCCGCAACGCACGTCGAAAGCCTCGATGCAGCGCTTCGCGAATGCGCGCATCGCGCCGGCCTTGATCCAGCCCGAACTCACCATCTGCTGGCGATGCGCGGTGAGCAGCGCGTTTTCCGACAGCGTCATGGCCGGCACCGCGCCGCGGCCGAGACGCTCTTCCGGTACGAAGCCGAAGCCGAGCGCCCGCCGCCCGCCCGCGCCAAGGCGCCCTGCCGCCGAGCCGCAAATCGTGACCGCGTCGGCGCGCACGCCCCGCTTTTCACCCGACAGCGCCGATAGCAGTTCCGCCTGACCGTTGCCCGAGACGCCCGCGATACCGAAGATCTCGCCAGCATGCACGCCGAACGACACGTCACGCAGCGAGGTCCCGAACGGGTCGTCGCTCTCCACTGACAGTTCCTTCACAGCGAGCAGCACCGCGCCCGGATTGTGTTCACGCCGCGTGTAATCCGGCAATGAATGGCCGACCATCAATTGCGCGAGCGAGGCCTGGGTCTCGCCCTTCGGTTTCACATGGCCGGTCACGCGGCCGCTGCGCATGACCGTCGCGGTGTCGCACAGCTCCTGAATTTCGTCGAGCTTGTGGCTGATGTAGAGAATGCTGCAGCCTTCGGCGGCGAGGCGCCGCAGCGTTTCGAAGAGCTTGCGCACCGCCTGCGGCGTGAGCACCGAGGTCGGCTCGTCCATGATCAGGAGGCGCGGGTTCTGCAGCAGGCAGCGCACGATCTCGACGCGCTGCCGCTCGCCCACCGTCAGGCTATGCACGTGGCGCTGCGGGTCGATGTCAAGGCCGTAATCCGCCGAGACTTCGCGGATGCGTTTGGAGAGCGTTTTCAGGTCGAAGGGCTCGTCGAGTGCGAGCGCGATGTTTTCGCCGACCGTGAGCGTCTCGAACAGCGAAAAGTGCTGGAACACCATGCCGATGCCGCGCTTGCGCGCCGCTGCCGGACTGGCGATCTCGACCGAATCGCCTTCCCAGCGAATCTCGCCGGCGTCGGGCCGCACCGCGCCGTAGATGATTTTCATCAGCGTGCTTTTTCCGGCGCCGTTTTCGCCGAGCACCGCATGGATTTCGCCCGGCGCGACGATCAAATCGACATTCTCGTTCGCGCGGACTGCGGGGTATTGCTTTGTAATTCCTAACAATTCGATACGCGGCGCCAGAAGCAACCCGTCAACTAGGCGGACACTCCTGCTATCGCAAGAAAACGAAGAATCGGACATATCTTTCCTCACGGACACTTGGCAGCGTGGAACCTGCAATTGAGCGTTTGTTGCCAAATCACTTAATTAGTTATCCTATCTGACATGGGTTGGATCTATGAACCTTAGCTGCCAGCTTGATGTTGATGTATGCAACTTGGGCGCGGACAATGGCTCGTATTTGCAACGAAGACAGCTGCGTGGATCTCATATTGCTCAGTGACCGACATTCCGACAGTTGACGCAGCGCTCCCACACGGACAGCGGCACCTTGTCCTATCCGCGCCTCGGCAGATCCGCGTTCCTTCACCGGATCAAATCCACTGCCTATCCAGATCACCT
Source organism: Paraburkholderia caffeinilytica (assembly GCF_003368325.1). Lineage (NCBI taxonomy): Bacteria > Pseudomonadati > Pseudomonadota > Betaproteobacteria > Burkholderiales > Burkholderiaceae > Paraburkholderia > Paraburkholderia caffeinilytica. Next base: position 77,268 of record NZ_CP031468.1, read on the forward strand.
CACCGGCAGGCTGGGCTACCACAGAGCAAGCGCCGAGTGCGAACGCACTCGGCCGTGCCGTTTTCCCTTACCGATCTGCACACTTGTTTGACACAACTTGGCAATTTCTGCTCGACGTCCTCGCCCAGCAATCTCAGGTATCGCAAGTGACAGCAGCGACGACGGTCTTTGAATGCGCCCATCACCTCCTCTCAGATGGAAATTGAATTGCTACATAAGAGACACCCACGTCATCTAGGGTAGATCCGGACTGCGGTTAATCGATGGGCTCGATGTAGCGCAACGCTGGTCTTTTAGTACGCCAGACTGGTATACCAAAATGTATAGCAAACAAACTGAACTGCCAAGCTTTTCAAAACTAGTGAAAGTACCTAGCGGAAATAGGACGAACAGAAGCGCGTGAAATGCTGAGCGCATCGATGAGGACCCGCAAACCTTGGCGTTGCAACTCAGATACGCAGCCAATGAAGCCGCCGCGGTCGTCAGCTTCATTGGACGACGGCGTGCCAATCGCAAGGCAAGGTTTGATAGCTCCCTAAAAGAAGCCGAACGAGAATTGGCGAACGTGCACGGTATGACAAATCGCTGGACACCGCGAGGTGCGTATCTGCTTACCCAGGAGTGTTTATCGAGCTAGTCCGCTAACGTGGGGCTCACCATCTGCCGCCCCTGCCGACGAGGTCGGAGCAGACTTCGATTCTGTTTCGTGGGAGAAGTCGTTACACGGCCCGTGCCGCCCTGCACTTTGTAATAAAGCGCCCGGCTGTGTTGGGGTCGTGCTCGGTTTCAATCGTCCCAGCTCCTTACTGGATGCTCACGCCAAAGACGGTGGCTGGTCAGGTGGGCCAGACGTGTAAATCCCTCGTCGACAATGCCGTGCAACGTGACAGCCCCCTGAGCTAGGGCGAAGACAGGGGCCGACAACGACAGCGTGAGAATAATGTTCTTCATCTTAGTTATACTAATTTATGTTCATTTTTGGAAGCAGCTGAGACCTCGGGGCGGCGAGAGCTAACAGTCAGATCCCGAACTGCCGTCCGCGCTCGACCTGACCGCTGATGCAATCGACGTCGACATAGTCGGCTGTCAAATTGAATACGTCAATAAAACCATACTCGCGGATCCTATTTAAGCCTGCGCAGGTCCGGCCGACGAAAGGCTGGTGTGCGTTGCCTGGCACGGACCACCGGGCAGGGGCTCCGACGTCGCTGGTGCTCAAACCATGCGCCTATGATGGCTGTTGGTAGGAAACCGCGTGGATGTTAAAATGGACAGATAATGTCGGGGTCAGATCGCCCCGCCGAGCCATACTGGGCGTCCGCCCGGACTGCGGCTCAGATTGAAACGGAGATGCAACAACATGCCCGGCCAAGCGATAGCGCTGAAACGCAAGAAAGCACCGGTGGCGCACGAAAAGGTCTCAAAGGCTGCGTCGAAGACGAGCGGCCCTGAACTGAGCGATGTCGGCTCCCAGCATCTGGACATTGGCTACCGCCTGAAAGAACTCCGAACGGCCCACCGCCTTAGCATTAGAGGTCTCGCCGAAGCTGCAGGTCTGACGCACAGCACCATCGCGCAAATTGAGGCCAACAAGGTGAGTCCGTCGATTAGCTCGATGAAGCGAATCCTCAACGTGCTGAATGTGCCGTTGAGCGAGTTCTTCGCTGAGGCAGAGACAAAGAGCGAAGAGAAGATTTTCTTCGCGGCAAAGGAGTTGGTAGAACTGGCCGATGGCAAGAAACTTTCGTACCGCCAGGTCGGCTCCAATCTCAAGGGCAAGGCAATCATGATGCTCCATGAGCGATATGCCCCCGGCGCCGACACAGGAGAAACGTATTCTCATGAAGCTGAGGAGTGTGGCGTCGTTGTAACCGGCAAGCTTATGATCGTGGTCGGTTCGCGTGAGCACTGTCTGAAGAAAGGCGAGGCCTACTACTTCGACAGCCGTCAGCCTCACCGCATGTACAACCCGTTCGACGAAGAGTGCGAAGTTATAAGCGCCGTTTCGCCGCCGACGTTTTAATCAAGGGCGCCACTGCCGCCCTTTGTCGCTGAACCGTGCCTCCAGCGGTTAGAACAGGTGCATCACCGCGACGCGAGCAGCAATCTGACTGCTGCTCGACGATGAACCCGCAGCGCCAGGGATTGCGGCAAAATCCAGCGCGCTGCCGGAAACCTGTCGATACACACCCTGCACGTAAAGGTCCGTGCGCTTCGAGAGCGAATAGTCGCACATCAGACCGACTGTAAGCCAGCTCGGGGCCGCAGAACCCGCCGCATTGCGACATGCCTCTTCGTGTACGTGTACATCGCCACCGCAGCCATCGCGGGCGTTGTCTGGCATCGGCCATTCACTTCGAAGTTATCGAACGAGAGAGAACTCAGCGCGCCAGTCGCCGGTGCGATCGAGTCCGGCAGATACTCGGTGCCGGTCGGCGAATCGAAACGAGCGTGTGACCCGACAACGCCAGCTCTCAGCTCGTCGTAGGTGTAGCTCTTTGACGTCAATATTGCTGGACATCCGGTTGTGCCTGGCTCACAACCACAAGGTCCAACATCTGGCTTTAGGCACACCGCCCTCTCTGTCGAGTGCACGCTCACAACCTATCGATAAATATAGATTGCTTACCTTAATTGCCGTGAGAGATGCCTCGGAATCACTCCCTGTGCGTGCGCGGTAAAGCAGGTTTGCGTGCGCACGTCTTTTCTCACACGGAAAAATTGTTTAATCACACCCGAGACGGGAAACCGGTTGCCCACTCGCTATCAGCAGGCGTGAAACCCGGACGGTAAACGAAAAGCGGGTGGATTGAGGCATCCCCAACCCACCCGTCTCGAATGACGCCCTACGACTTAGGCGCCCTTCAAGGCGGCTCCGCGTTGCAAACGCGCCTTGACCAGTGCAGTGACGCCAATCAAGGTCATCGTCCCAAGGATGAGGACGAACGCTGCTGCCGTGACAGCTGGCGTGACGTTTTCACGAAGACTCGAGAACATCTGCAGTGCAAGCGTCCACTGATTCGGACCCGCTACGAATAACGTGATGACCACTTCATCCAACGAAGTTGCGAACGCAAACACTGCGCCAGACACAATTCCGGGCATTGCAAGTGGCATCACGACGCGCACGAATATGCTCAGGGGCTTGGCGCCAAGACTGCTTGCCGCGCGCTCCAGCGCTGGATTAATTGCCGACAACGAGCCAAGCACGTTCACCAGCACGAAGGGCAGCGCAAGAACTGTATGAGCGGCGATGACACCGATGTAGGTGCTCGCGATGCCCATGCGTCCAAAAACAATCTGCGTACCAACACCAAGCACGACCGCAGGTACCACCATCGGCAGCAGAAACGCTGTTTTGACGGCTCCCGCGAACGGGAGCCGCTTACCGCGGAGCCCCAATGCCGCCATTGTTCCTAGCACGGTCGCGAGCAACGTCGAGCATGAGCCTATAATCAGACTGTTCACTATAGAGCGGTGCCAGGTATCGCTGGACATCAAGGTCTCGAACCACCGAAACGAGAACGCGTGAATCGGATAGGTCAGAAAGATATTCGAGGTGAATGCTAATGGCAGGATTGCCACGATGGGGCCGATAAGGAACACCATGATGACGACCGCCACGATAACGGAAACAATTTTACGCAGCATCTTAGTCACCCATTAGCGCGTTGGACTTCGACACGCGCGCATACGCCACGTACAGGACGAGCGTCGCGCAGAGAAGGATTAGGCCCAGTGCCGCTGCACGCCCCCAATCCGCAGTTCCTGTCGCGTAAAACGCGATAACCGAGCTAATCATCTGGTCGCCGGCCCCACCAACCAACGTCGGTGTGATGTAGTACCCAATCGCGGACATGAAGACGAGCAGCGCGCCGGACACGATCCCCGAAAAGATAAGCGGAAGCAGCACCTTGGTGAACGCGGTCAATGGCTTCGCGCCGAGCGACGATGCTGCGGGCATCAGATTCTTCGGAACAGCCTGGATTGCGCTGTACACCGGCAGCACCATAAACGGCAGCAGCACCTGGGACATGGCGAGCAATACACCCGTGCGGTTGTAAATCAGTTGCAATGGATGCGCGATAGCGCCAATCGCGACCAGCGTGTCATTCACCACACCATGGTCCTGCAGGATGACCACCCACGCTGCCGAACGAACCAGAAGGGAAGTCCACAGAGGGATGAGTACCATCGTGAGCATCAGATGCCTGCGCCAACCGGTGGCCTTGGCTGCGATTAGCGCATATGGCACACCAATCGCAACGCAGAGCAGAGTCACAAGGAACGAAACCAGAAACGTCCGACTGATAATGAGACGGTTCGCCGAGGTCCCGTCCGGAAGCGACTCGACATCCCCCGTAGCAGTGCGGTGCATGTCGACAGCAGCAAGCAGGTTGTTGTCAGTCAGGACATGCGAATCCCGCTTGATGGTCAGCCAGTACGTCGAATCTGACCAGCGGGGGTCGATTTCCATCAGCTTCAGCGACAACGCGTCACTGCCTTCTGCGTTCGAGACGGCGCGTTGTGTTTTGGCCATCAGGCTGCGAAATCCTGGAAGATCTGCGTTCAGCTGACGGACAGCGTCGCCAAACTTATCCTGATTGTCCGAGCCCCACGCCGCGTCCTTTAAAACAGCCTGTTCGATAACAGGCGAAACCCCCGACTTGCCATCCCACTTCGAGATGGCTTTGCTAGTTTGCGGAAGTCCGACCTTCACTGCGTCATTCACCACTGCAGCCTTCAGAACATTGAAGAGCGGGAGCGCAAAAAATACAAACAGGAAGACGGCCAACGGCAACACCAGCGCTACCGCCCTCAACTTTCCATCCCGATTAAGGCGGGCCAGCCATCCTGGACTGGATTCAACCAAAGGTACTGCCATGTACGCCTCTGCGTTTGCGTGAGCTTGCTTCATGGCGCCACCACCGCACATGCTTCAGGAGCGAAGTACACCTTTGTGGCCTGACCGACCTCAAAAGTGTGGATTGCGCCCGGCACACGAGCCGCGAGCGTCGTATCGCCGCTTTTCAAATGCACGCGCGTATGGTCACCCTGGAAAACCAGGTCCTCAATGGTCACAGACAATGCATTAGCGCCGGGCGCAACCTGCGAGAACGACAGGGCTTCCGGACGCACAGACAGCATGATGTCCGCACCCTGGCGGAATTTTGCGTCGCCGCGACCGAGTACCGTGGTGCCATCAGTTAGCTCGATGAGTGAGCCGTCGGAGTTCAATTGGGAAATTGAACCACTCATGAGGTTCGTTTCTCCAATGAACTGCGCAACGAATCGAGTCGACGGCTTCGAGTAAATAGTCTTCGGGTCGTCAATCTGCTCGATTTTCCCTGCGTTGAACACGGCAATCCGGTCCGACATCGTTATTGCCTCATTCTGGTCGTGCGTCACGAAGACAACGGTGAGTCCGAGCGACTTATGCAGGGAGCGCAGTTCCAGCTGCATGTGCTCCCGCAATTGCTTGTCCAACGCGCCAAGCGGCTCGTCCATCAGAACGACTTCGGGCTCAAAAACCAACGCCCGCGCAAGCGCGATACGTTGTTGTTGGCCACCCGACAGTTGCGCCGGTTTCCGCCCGGCCGCTGACGACAGCTGGACCATGTCCAATGCTCGCGCAACCTTCGCCTTGAGCTCGGACTTCGCCAGACCGCGCATCTTGAGTGGAAAGGCGATGTTGTCCGCAATGCTCATATGAGGAAACAACGCATAGCTTTGGAAAACGACACCCATGTTGCGCGCGTGAGGCGGTAGATGGTCAACGCGCTTGCCGTCAACGAGAATCTTGCCTCTGGTCGGCGACTCAAAGCCGGCAAGCATCATGAGCATCGTGGTCTTGCCTGAGCCGGACGGTCCGAGAAGGCTGACGAACTCGCCGCGGTTGATGTCCAGATTGAGACCGTCGATGACCTTAACGTCACCGTAGCTCTTGGAAACCGCGTCAAAACTGATGAATGCACTCACATAACCTCCAACCTGTCCCGTTACCGACTCATTTCGACTTTGCTTTGCTACGTTGAGGCGGAGTACCTTTGGGCTCTCCGCCCTTCTACATTTACTTCGCCAACCAGGCGTTGAAGCGTTGCGTCAACGGACCGATGTTGTCAGTCCAGAAATCGGCATCGAGAGGAACAGCCGATTTCATGTTTTCCGTCGCGGTCGGCAGCTCAGCTGCATACTGCGGCGGCACCAACGCCTGGGCTTTCGTGTTCGTCATACCGTAGGCGATGTATTGCGGGAGCTTTGCCTGGACGTCAGGCTTGCTCGCGTATGCGATGAACTTCATGGCGTCGGCCTTGTTCGGGGAGCCCTTCAGAATCACCCACGAATCGACAGCGTAGATGCTGCCCGGGAACACAAACTTGAAGTTCTTCTTCTCGCTGCGGTCAATACCGGTGATACGGCCGTTGTATGCCGCGGTCATCACGACCTGTCCGGAAGCAAGTAGTTGCAGCGAAGCAGCACCTGCGTCCCACCAGATGAGGTCGCCCTTAAGCTGGTCGAGTTTCTTGAACGCACGGTCGACACCTGCCGGCGTGCTCAGGACCTTGTAGACGTCCTTCGGGGCAACACCGTCCGCCATCAGCGCGAATTCGAGCGTGTACTTCGGACCCTTGCGCAGCGCTCGCTTGCCCGGGAATTTCTTCGTGTCCCAGAAGTCTGCCCAAGAAGTCGGAGCGGACTTGAGCACGTTGGCATCGTACGAAAGACCAGTGGACCAGACCATCGTGCCAACACCGCAATCGCTCACAGCGGTCGGGATGAAGCTCTTCTTGCCGCCAAGAGCCGTCCAGTCCAGCTTCTCGAACAGGCCGTCTGAGCACCCTTGACCGAGGTCCTCAGATTCAACTTCGACCACATCCCAGTTCGGCTCGCCTGCTTTGAGCTTTGCCTGGATGACGCCGATACCGCCGTCCCAGCTCTGGTCCAAGACAGGTTTGCCCAAGATTTGCTGGAAGGGTTTGAAGTTGATTTCGCGCTGGGCGTCCTGGAAATTGCCGCCCCACGAAACAACGGTCAGGTCTCGAGCCTGAGCGACAGAGACAGCGCTCAGGAGCGCGCCGGCCACACAACAACTCGTGAGCAGTTTGAGTTTTGATACCACGATTGAACCTCTAGGATGAAATGGTCGTCGCGCAACCTGATGGATGCGACCACAGCGAGGTGGTTTCTGTCGCATCTCACTCGATTGTCCGTTTCTTCGACCGGACGTTATAAACTCCGGTAGACCAGAATATTTGTCACCAAAACTCACCCGTCAAGTTTTAATTACACGTGGACGCAAAATCATCCATAGACACAACGTTCGGCATCAGGGTTACCACCTAAAATCTACGCGTTAACCCTGCAAACACTAGGCTCTGACCGATTTCCAAGGTTCGCTTCCCTCCTTGAAATTTTGCTCCATGAAGCTCAGGAAAGCGGACACACGGCGACTCAGATGCTTGTGTTTTTCGTAGAGTAGATAGAGCACTTCGTCCTCTTCATTCAGCTGCCCCTGCAGCACTTCTTCAACGGTGCCGGAGCGCAAATCACTGCTGAGGTGATACTCAGCAAGCCGCACGATGCCGGTGCCTGAACGCGCGAGTGCGAGCAGCATGTCTCCGTAATTAGCGCCGTACTGACGCCTCAACCCAGCGTCATCATCAACACTCAACGACTCTAGCCAGACGTTCCAAGGTGTGCGTTGCGTAAAGTTCAGCGTGACGTGGTCTCGCAATTCCTCCAGCGTCGATGGACGTCCGAATCGGCGCAGATACATCGGCGATGCACAGGCGAGCCACCGACTGGTGGCGAATCGCTTGGCGACCAGTGAGGTGTCGGGGAGATTTCCGCTCACAATCGCAACATCCAACTGTCGGTCGAGAAGCGTCCGCGTTTCGTTGCTGAGAGCGAACTCAATGCGGATTCCCGGATATTCGTGCTGGAACCTCGGCATCAGAGGCGCGAGCTGATAGATGCCAAAAGTCGGCAGACAGCCGATTCTCAGTGTCCCCGTGGGTGTTTGCGTGGCAGACGATTCCGCCTCCTGCAATGCGACCAGCGCGCGGCGCGCGGCTTCAAGAAAATTCACACCCTCCCGGGTCAAGGTAATGCCCTTCGAAGACCTGCGAAGCAGCGTGCTGCCGAGGCGCTCTTCGAGCCGCGTCATCGATTTGCTCACCCCAGAGGGCGTTAAATCAAGGCGTCTCGCGGCGCTCGAGAAATCCCCTGACTCGGCTACCTCGACGAATGCAGACAGCTCTGCAAATTTATCCATAGTTCACCTATGACTGACCGTCACAATCACCTTGATCGTAGGTGCCTCGACGTCTACCGAGCCGGACACTACAGTGACTACACCCCACATCAACGAGGCAAGCAATGTCCGACGAAATTTTTCGCGCGCCGGTGACGAAACCCGACCGCACCAAAGTCCCCTTTCAGTTACCGCAACCGGCAGGCGTCAAGCCGGAGGTCTACATCCACAACGCACTGGACCTCGACAGCGACGAAAACGAGTGGGTGTCCCAAGCGGAAGGCATCAGCTTCAAGCCCCTGCTGTTCGACGCAACCAGCGGTTATTTCGTCAACATCTTGCGCGTACGTAAAGCGGGCGTGCTCTCGCGCCATCGTCATAGCGGCACCGTTCACGCTTTCACTCTGCGCGGCCGCTGGCACTATCTTGAGCACGACTGGGTTGCCAAGGCCGGCGACTACGTGACCGAACCGCCCGGCGAAACGCACACCCTCGTTGTTCCCGATGACGTCGAAGAGATGATGACGCTCTTCCACGTGACGGGCGGCTACACTTACGTCGACCCGTACGGCACGACGCTCGCCGTCGAAGACGTGTTCACGAAAATCGAGCAAGCCCGTAAGCACTTTGAGAACATCGGGCTGGGCGCTGACTACGTCAACAAGTTCATCCGCTAACGAAGGGGTCATCGAGCCACGTTTCTTGACTCGACGCTGAAAAGGCGCAACCGGAAACGGAGCGCCTTTTTTGCATGGCGACCTTTCCCGGAACGCGCACGCCTTCCCGCTTCCCCAACAAAAAAGGGCGCCGGCAGCGCCGACACCCTCAAACAACCTTGCTTATGCCCCGGATGCGACGGGGATATCGGCCATCGCCTCAGCAACGCGGTCGAAGATTTGTTTCATTTCCTCGACCACGCCATCGTCATGCGAGAACGAAAGGTACATGCGGCCGTACGGCGACGGCATGATGAGGATGCCTTCGCGCCGTAGATGAAGGTGCAACGCCATTGACAGCTCGTTGTTCACCAGCACCAAACCCTCGTCGTAAGTGGCGGGCGGTTCGTCGCTGAACCAGATACTGAATACATTGCCGTATCCGCTCGTCGACACCGTCTTGCCGTGTCGCCTGAAGCTTTCCACGATGGATACGCGCAGCGAGTCACCTCGCGTACGAAGTTGGTGATAGTCACATTCATCGAGTGCAGGCATCGTCGAGAGCACCGCTGCGCAAGCAATCGGGTTACCACTGAACGTGCCACCTCGCAGCGCGCGCCCCTCTTCCGCCACCTTCATGATTTCGGCCTTTCCGATGACAGCTGAAACCGCAATACCGCTGCCGATGGCCTTGCCCACGGACACGAGGTCTGGGTCGATGCCATACAGATGCGACGTGAGGCCCGCGTGCAGACGGAAGCCCATGAGCACTTCATCGCAAATCAGCAGCGCGCCGTGCTTGTGCGCAGTTGCCTGCAGATGTGCCAGGTAGCCTTCTTTGGCAGGGATACATGCCGCGTTCGCAAGCATGGGCTCGACCAGGATGGCCGCGATGTCATTGAATTCGGTGAACAACTGGTCGACATCGTCGAAGTCGTTGTATCGAATGACCGTCACGAAGTCATTGGCGGGTCGATGACCTGGCTTGAAGCGTGCCTCCGCTGAGCCAACATTTCCAAAGACCACCCCGTCGAGCCATCCGTCAAAGCCCGCTGCAATTTTGACGATTCGACGCTTCCCAGTCGACGTGCGCGCGATACGCAACGCAAGGTGAACGGCTTCGCTACCGGAATTTGTGAAAATCACCTTGTTTAGCTTGCCGGTGCGATGCACGAGGGCTGCTGCCGCAGCCTCTTCGCTCGAATGATTCACCGCCGGAAGAGGGTTCGTCATCAACGCCTTCGATGCGGCCTCAACGATTGCGGCAGGCGCATGCCCAAGAATCGTCCCCCCGAAACCCAGGACCGTATCGATATATCGTTTGCCCGTTTCGTCCCACACATACGGACCATTGCTGCGGGCAATAGCGACCGGCTTTCCGTCCATCAACGGAAAACAGCGAGCGGAGCTCGAAACATCACCAACGAGATAAGCCATTTTGCTTCCTTGTGCAAATCGGACACGGTCGCCGCTACCACAGCGTCGACATCGATTACCTACCCCATGCTCATGACGCGCGTTCCCAACGCCCGGTGCCTAACTGGATATCGCGTGGAAACCCGTGAAAAAGGCTTGCAGGGAGATTTGACTGGAAGTGTGCAGGTGGACGAAAAAACGGTCAATGGTTTTTTTATCATCCACCCAGCTTCCGCGACAAAAACCCGGCTGACCGCGGGGGATGTCGAAGGACTGCGGGGCTCAAGACGACGGAATCGGAGCACAAGACGCCAACTGACCCTTGATACGGCCCTTGGCGAGAAGACGGGACGCGTTGCCCAAGCTAAGTCTATGTGTTTGCTTAACTTTTGTGGCAGTGTACTATTTGATACTCATGGATGTTAAAATATCCACCAACCTGGCTACCGCCAAAGGACCAGTCATGCAGCAGGCAGCTGTACCGCGCGATGCCGAGGAGCGCACGTCGAAGGCCAAGGCGCGAGACTCCGGCGGCGCAAAGCGAAAGGTAATAACCGCAAACACAATCCCAAATATCGAACGCGCGCCCGTCGACGAACCATCCTCAGATGACCTGAATATAGGAAACAGGCTACGCGAACTTCGAATCAAACATGGGCTAAGTATTAGGGCGCTCGCGGAAGTTGCGGGCTTGACACACAGCACGATTGGGCAGATTGAAGCCAACAAGACCAGCCCCTCGGTCGGCTCAATGAAGCGCATCCTTGATGCACTTCGCATCCCAATGAGTCAGTTCTTTGCAGATGCGGAAGCCCAAACCGAGGAGCAGATATTCTTCGGTAAAGACGAGCTGATTGAACTTGCCGACGGCAAGAGTCTCTCCTATCGTCAGATTGGCAAAAATCTGAGTGGTAAGGCAATCATGATGCTGACGGAGTGCTACGCGCCCGGCGCAGATACCGGTGAGCCCTATTCGCATCAGGCTGAGGAATGTGGGGTCGTTATTTCCGGCAAGTTGATGATTGTCGTAGGCGGCCGCGAACGCTGTCTTTCCAAAGGTGAGGCGTACTACTTTGACAGTCGCATACCCCATCGGATGTTTAACCCGTTCGACGAGGTGTGCGAAGTTATCAGTGCAGTTTCCCCACCGACTTTCTAAGTGGCTTATGGGCTCGCAGCGGCGCGACAGATGATGAGCACAGGCCGCGAGGTTATTGCTCGTTTCGATGAAACCCTGGTTGCCACATAACCCCATCGGTGCACATACCACAAGCCGTTGACCGACTGGACCAAAAAGTTGAACACCCCCACTTTCACGCGGCTGCGCCGCCTCCGCCGTTCTCCGGCCCTTCGCGAACTATTCACCGAGGTCGAGTTTTCACTGGACGACCTCGTGCTCCCGATTTTTGTTGACGAGGGCACAACCGACTTCACGCCGATTAAGTCGATGCCAGGCGTATCTCGCATCCCCGAGAACAAATTGGAACGCGAGATTGAAAAGTATGCGCGAGCCGGTATCAAGTCGGTGATGACATTCGGTATATCCCATCACAAGGACCACGCTGGCAGCGACACGTGGCGCCCCGACGGGCTGGTCGCACGCATGGCGTCTCGCATCAAGAAGTCCGTCCCGGACATGATTGTTATGTCCGACACCTGCTTTTGCGAATACACAACCCACGGTCATTGCGGGGTGGTGCACAACGGTGATGTCGAGAACGACGCCACGCTCCTGAACCTTGGAAAACAGGCTGTGGCTGCGGCGCAAGCAGGTGCCGACGTTATCGCACCGTCCGCTGCCATGGATGGCCAGGTTGCCGCTATACGGGCAGCGTTGGATGCCAATGGCCTGACGGGCACCCCGGTGTTCTCGTATTCGACGAAGTTTGCGTCCGCCCTGTACGGTCCGTTCCGCGAAGCGGCTGAGAGTGCACTTCTAGGGGACCGAAAGGCCTACCAGATGAATCCGATGAACCGCCGGGAAGCAGTCCGCGAATCGCTCGCGGACGAAGCCGAGGGTGCCGACGCGCTGATGGTTAAGCCGGCTGGCGCCTATCTGGACATCATCCGTGAGATTCGCGATGCCACTCGTCTTCCACTTGGCGCTTACCAGGTGAGCGGAGAGTACGCCATGATTAAGTTCGCTGCGGCGGCTGGGGCGATTGATGAAGCGCGCGTGGTGCGCGAAACGATTGGCGCAATCAAGCGCGCCGGCGCCGACATGATTTTCACCTACTTCGCGATGGACCTCGCGCTGCAAGGCATTTGACGCGCGCTATCATCAAACGGAGGCTGCAGCGCCTTGGCGCCGCAACGTCCCACCGCATATTTGGCACGCAACCCTTGCGAGGGGCTCGGATGTCAGGTTGCTTCAACCTGTCGGGCGACGTCCAGAATCGTCGAAAGAAAGACGAGAACGCCGCCTACCCCCTCGTTTCCAACGAGCAGGTAGCGGCACTCTTAGGCGCGTTCTGGGGCTTTAGATGACGTCGTAGTTGAGGCGAATCTCCGCCGCGATACGGTGAGCATCCAGAGCTTCACGGTGCGACTGCCGCACACAGATAGGCGCAATCACGTCGACGGCCTTTTGCTCGACCCATTGATGAGTGACTGTCTTGATGAAGGAGCCTACCCATAGGCCGCCGGTGTAGCGGCCAGCACTGCGTGTCGGCAACGTATGGTTCGTGCCGGCAATTTTGTCGGAGAACACGACCGACGCCTTGTCGCCAATAAACAGCGAACCGTAATTTGTCAAGCGTAGCGCGAGTTCCTTCGCGTTCTTCGTATGGATTTGCAAGTGCTCCGCCGCAAATTCGTCCGAATAGGCAATCATCGACTCCTCGCTATCGCACAGGACGATGCCTCCGTGCTTGCGCCAGGCAGGCTCAGCAACCTCACGCGTCGACAGGATAGCCAGTTGACGGTCCATCTCGCGTAGCGTCGCTTCACCGACTTCACGCGATGTCGTCATCAGAATTGCACGAGCTTCGACATCGTGTTCGGCTTGGCCGAGCAGGTCAGCCGCGAGTACCTTCGGGTCGGCCGTTTCGTCAGCGAGAATGCCGATCTCGCTCGGGCCGGCCAGTTGGTCAATGCCGACCAGACCAAACACCTGACGCTTCGCTTCGTTCACGAACTTGTTGCCCGGACCGACAATCTTGTCTACGCGCGGAATCGACTCCGTACCGTAGGCCAGCGCGGCAATCGCTTGTGCGCCGCCGACCTTGAAAATCTTGGTCGCGCCAGAGAGGTGTGCAGCATACAGAACTGCGGGGTGCACATTCGGCGGCGTACACACGATGATTTCCTTGACGCCCGCGACCTTTGCGGGGATGACGGTCATCTGGGCCGACGAGAGCAGTGGATAGCGGCCACCGGGTACGTAGCAACCAGCACGCTGGATCGGAATCAGGCGGTGGCCGAGGTGCAGCCCCGGAATGGTTTCGACCTCGAGGTCTTTCATCGTCGCCAGCTGCGCCTTCGCGAACTGTGTCACGCGTTCGATGCCGAACTTCATGTCTTCAAGTAGCTTGTCGTCGCACTGCCGACCAGCAGCTTCGATTTCCTCCGCGGTGACTTCGATGGCTTCCTGGTCGAACTTGTCGAACTTCTTGTTGTACTCGCGAAGCGCTGCATCACCCCGAGTCGCCACATCCTTGATAATCCCGGCGACGAGGTCTCGCAGTTGATTCTCTTCGGCGGTCGTTACGGTCGACGGTTCTTTAATGTACGTGGTGCCCGGAATGGCGCTCATGTTTTGCCTCAATGACTTTGACACAGTTGATGGAAAAAACAACGGTACTACTGGACGTTTAAACGCACATCTGGACTTCGTCTTTCCTATGCCGCCCCTGGTCAGGGAAAGCAGTTGCACCGGTAATTGCTGGGAATCGCGGAGAGAACGGCCTGTCGGCGTATGTGGCGCGTCGGAGCAAACTGGAAACGAACGAAGATTCATATGGACGTTATAACGCCCATATGAACACAAAATACTCCGCCGCTGCATCAGTGTTTTTCCCTAGAGCCTATGCGTCCGGTGCATAAGATGGGCGAATTGGACGGGCCTTGACGGCGTCGAATCCCCTCTTCAGGTAGCGAAGAAGTGGAAATTTTAATTTCCATGGGTGTTTATGCCTGCGTCGAGCGCTGCGACGTGGAACAGTCGATAGGTTTCTCGACAGAGAAAGGTAGAGGTTTACCCGCAAAAGGCGTCGATACGGCTGAAGAAGGGCTGGCGAGGGTTGACGTCCAAATTCGCAACGGACAATATACAGTCCATTAGCCTGTTTTAACGTCCACCCGGTTCGGCATTGCGGAGCCGCGCAATCAGCCCACGGTTTCTAGCAACCGCACCAACCGCCACGCACTCATCTATGTCCAGTCTGAAACGAACCCTCTCCCTATCGTCACTTGTATTGCTCGGCGTAGGTTTGATGGCGCCCATCATTGTTCTGGGAACGTTCGGGATTTTGTCGCAAGCTAGCGGCGGCCGGGCACCTCTGTCGTACCTCGTGGCACTGGTTGCGATGTTTCTCACCGCGCTCAGTTATGCGCACATGTGCCGCGCGTACCCGGTTTCGGGCTCCTCGTACACGTATGTGAGTAAGGCCATCGACCCGCGCCTGGGGTTTCTCACTGGTTGGTCCATCCTGCTCGACTATCTGTTCTTACCGATGGCTATTTGGCTGATTGGTGCCGCGTACCTGCACTCAGTCATTCGAACGGTGCCGCAGTCCGTTTGGCTGCCGGGCTTCATTGTTATTTCGTCTGCCATCAACATTATTGGTCTGAAGCTCGCAGCCAAGCTGAATGTGACACTGCTGGTTTTGCAGTGCCTCGTTATGATTGCGTTCGGGGCGCTGTGCGTCCACTACGTTCTCGGTGACCCAACGAAGCCTCTGTTTACGCTCACTCCGTTCGGGAGCAACGGTGCTAGCCTCCCCCTCGTGATGACCGGTGCGGGTATCGCCTGCTATTCGTATCTCGGTTTCGACGCAGTAAGTACACTGACTGAGGAGACGAAAGACCCTCAGCGAACTGTACCTAAGGCGATTTTGCTAGTGACCCTGATTGGCGGCGGCATCTTTGTGGCGATGTCTTACATCGTTCAAGTGGCGCATCCCTCCACGTCTTTTGTCGACGCAGATTCCGCGGCCAACGAAATCGCGAAAAACATCGGCGGCGACGTTTTCGTTATGTTGTTTCTCATTGGCATGGTCGTTGGCCAATTTGCATCGGGCATCGCTGCTCAAGCCAGCGCCTCTCGGCTTCTCTTCGCGCTGGGTCGCGACTCGGTGTTCCCAAAAAGGATTTTTGCCTACCTTAGCCCTCGCTTTCAGACGCCAGTGTTCACGATTCTGTTGACCGCAGCGTTCGCATTGCTTGCGCTGAAGATGGACGTCACAACCTCGACATCATTCATCAACTTCGGGGCGTTTCTTACCTTCACCCTCGTGAACCTCTCCGTTATCTTCCATTATCGGTTGCGGCTTGGAACGCGCGGGATGAAGAGCACGGTCATGCATGCATTGCTTCCGGTGCTCGGTATTGCCTCCACTATCGCACTGATGTTGAGCCTTGACCGCAACGCAGTGATGCTCGGACTGTCGTGGCTCGCCATCGGCGTCGTCTATCTGGGATATCTCACGCGCTTCTTTCGAGTCCCGCCGCCCGAGCTTCATATGTCGAACGGTGTTCATTGACGTAATTGCCGTGCTTTTTTTATCGAGGTTCACATGCGAAGCAAAACATTTTCCGCTGGCGCCACTGACGATCGGACCGCATTATGCAGGCACCTGAGCACTCCGGAAGCTAGATCGGCTGATTCGAGTTCATATCGAAAGCTGTTGTGCGCGCCATTGTCGACCATCGCGCGGAACATCGACGAACGGCCAGAGGCATCCGACGCGGCTGTGTTGGGATACAACTGACGAAGATTGTGGTCCGCCGACTCGCAGTTGGGAGCTGAAAAGCTAGTCACGGTCGGAAAAACAGCGACAAGAAATTGGCCCCAGTATCCGAGCAATTGGGCAAGCTATTCAATCGAAGATACGATTCCTCCACATCTCCGAGGAGTGGATTCGGCCCGCCAACGCGCGGGCTCTTTTTTTGAACGAGCATGCGCAACAGCTTGGGGGGCAAGTCCCTTCGCGACACCTCATTGATCGCGACCTTCGCAAAAGCAACCCCGCGGCGGAGTTCGCGTACGCCGTCGCGTGGCCAAACGAAGATCCCCGCCTGGACTATCTAAGCGAAGCCGCGGACCTGCATCTGCAGAAGCTTGTTCAGCCACAGCCTACCGACTCTTTGGCCCAGCGCCGCGAGCGCACGATTATGGCCCGCCTGCTCGGCACCGACATCACAGCCTCGGAACTCAGGTCCACCCAACGCGGCCACGTCGTCCTCAACCTCGTTCGTGCACATCTCTACGTACCCCGGCGCCGCCTGCGCGCCGGGCGTCGGGTTCCCGTTGCACACTTCAACGTTGTAGCGCGTGAAGCCTGGTGCAGTGGGCACGACACGCTAATGGCCCTGGTGCTGTTTGAGATCTGTTTGGCCGGTGCGATCTAGGTGTTCTACTTTGGTGCGGGCTGGTGTCAATCGAACTAAACACGGAACCCCATCACAGGCTTCAAACCCGCCTCAATTACGGGGCGGATCCAGCCCGGCTACATCTTTCTACCAATCTAGGGTGATTTAAGCTTGCAACTCTCCAGGAATTTGAACTAATGTGCTGCTCAGCATCTCGGATGCGGCGATAGTCGCTGGGTAAACATCGCTCTTTCATAGGACAAGTTGGGCAGGCGCTGGACCAGTGAACCCCCAGAGTCCTATCATGTTCACCGGTCGTAAGTCGATAGATGGCTCGCTCGCCGGCAGGTACGGGAACTCGTTGGCTTGGTCAATGATCGCCAGCGGACGTGATCGGGCTACACAATAGGTGCAAGCGCCGCCATCTGCGCCCAACGGGGCGTATTAAGCGGCGGCGCTAATCTCTATTTCGACAAGGTAACGAGGACCGCGCTCGTCGGCTCAACTGCTACGTTAAACGCGCCGTTTTGCGCTGCCGCAGTCTCCGCATACTTGATACCGACGGGGACGCCATCCACGCTACCATCAAAGGTCTGACCCCCAAGGCTAATTCCGCTCTTGGACGTAAAGGCCGGTGCACGCATGCGTTCAATCGCCGCGCTCGTAAAACCGGGCACATTCACGCTGACGTTTCCGTAGTTTTGCTGATCCTTGTTGATGATCAACACGTTGACCTTTTTCGTCGTCGGGTCAAGCGTTGCCCATGCCTTCAGATTCGCAGACGTCGTGAGCGTCACGGGCAGAAGGCTAGACTGGTTCTCTGCCGCCTCTGCAAATAGGAGCATCCCGTAATAAAGTGCCTGGACCGTCCGGAGCGAATAGCCATTGGACCATTGGGTACCGGAAGGAGGCGTCCACGTCTTGACCGCGATATTCGCCAGGTTGCTGTACTGAGCTTCGGGAATGTTGAAGTTGAATGCTCCATAAACATCCCAGGCACTGAACCTGTTCCAGTTCTTCGATATCATATTTACGCCCGTTGCCCCTGCTTTCGCGTACTCAAACATGGCGTCAGGTGCCCAAAGAGCCTCCTCAAACGCGTTGCTAATGCCGTCCTGCCCCTCGCACGATATTGAATTCATTTCGTCAATCCGGTACGGCTTGTCTGCTGCCTTTGCGACCGCTGCGAACGGTACAGCGTATGAAGGATTCGTCGATGACGAGGATGCTTGAAGAAGCAGACCGGATTTCGGCGCCCCCCCGCAAGCACCTCCCGTTGTGATGTAGGAATGCTGGCTGACGTTTGCCATGACGGATCCAGACTGGTTCAAAAGATTTGTCAATCCTGCTGCCGAAAGGAAGGATCCTGCGATCGCAGCTGTAGTTGGATCCTGTGGGTAGAATGCGTCGGAAGGTGCTGTGAACAACGGGCTATTAGGCACATTGCTCAAAATTCCCTGTGTGAACGCACGAACCTCATTGGTATATTGAGTGAAGGAATACGGGGAGGTTCGAACTCCCTGATACGCGTAAAGGTCTGGTTCGTTTCCCAGTTCAATCGACTGCAAGGAGCCGGCAGGCATGTCGTGCGTATATTCCCTAACCTGGTCCGATCCGAGCGTCACATTGTTCGCGGCAAAGTTGATCCCCAAAATGAACGTAGCACCGGATCCCTCTGCCGAGAGATCATTTGCAAGCTGTGCAAAGGCTCGCACGGTTCCCGAATTTGGCTCGGTGGTCGAGTCACTAACTGTGCCGCCTATTCGGATTGATACCGGTCCACCGCCGAATTTCGTTATGTTCTTCAACAACTGCCGATAGATCGGATTAACACTGATTGCAGGGTCACCCATCAATAGTTGGGCTTGTCCCCACGGATGTGAGAAGCCGATGTAACCACTCGGGATTTGTGTTCCCGGATGAGTTGGATCGACTGTGACTGTTGCCATCGGGGTGGAACTGGCGACGCTCACGGCTATTGTCTTCGTAAATATTCCACCAGACGAATTGGACGCGGTCAGGGTATATGTGGTGCTTTGCGATGGTACGACGACCGCCGAGGACGCCGCGGTTGCTGACACGCCACTTAGCGTGACGCTTTGGGCGTTTGGCGCGCTCCACGAGAGCGTGACTGCTTGTCCCTGGCTAACTGCGGTTCTGTCCGCGGAAAACTGAGCTATGGGATTGGTTCCCACATCCGAACCACCACAAGCAGTCAGGAGGGTTGACGCGACCGAAAATGCAAGAAACCACGGGTACCGCCCGCACCTTCCGAGGGAAAGTCCAGCACCCATATCAGCCGCCGTGAGCTTGTCCTCGCAGGAGGCAAGCTGACAAATCGAGGTTGATGTCTTCGCGTTCCTCATGAAATCCTCCTATATTAATTTGATTTGCTGTCTGTCTCGAAAATTATCTTTCACCTTACCGACCGGCTTATTGGAGTCCGTTGGAAGGCGAGCTTTTTGTCTTTTGGGAAATAGATTTCCCCCGCTGAGATTCATAACGTAACGGGGCGGAATCGGGGTTAAGACTTCCACCTATTAAACTCGATGCATAGGTGAACTACATGTTCCGATGTCAAAATTTGCTCGCGATACCGAGCATAACTACGACCTGATTCGGTGTCGACGACGGTGTGAGATTTTGAGAATCGCCGACAACTGGAGCGGCAGCCACAATTGTCTTGATACCACTGGCACCGAGGGTCTTTCCGGTCGCGTGAGTGAACCCCTCGAGCGCATAGAGCGTCGTTCGTTTGGAAAGCAAATAGGCCTGCTTAAGGGAAAACAGAAGATATTTTGCGCGATCTTGGATAGTGTTGGCCTTCGACGCGACCGTGTAGCTCACTGCAGCGGCCGACTCCAGGTCCGGACGTATGCGATAAGTCCCGAAGATGCCGTAATTATTGAAGACTGCGGTGTCAAGGAACGCCGACTGGTTACCCGGGAGATACCGAACGTTCGCATAGACAGCTCCGAGTCGGAGAGCTCCGATCGTGTAGTTTGCCGCGATCGCAGCATCCTCAATCCGGCTAGCAGTAAGGTAACCTTGATTGACGACCGTCGTTCCCAGTGATGCACTTGAAGTTGATCCGAACACGACGCCCGGCTGTGCATTATCCATCCGCAAGTAGCCCGCTGCGACTCCAAGCGGACCGGAAGAATACTGCAGTGCAGCGCTGATAGTCTGTCCACTACCGATGCTGCCCGGGTTCCCGCCAAAGCCATACATTGCGCTAGCCTGAAGGCCGCGAAAGACCGGCGAGGTGTAGGTCACAGAGCTATTGGCGCGCGTGGTCTTGTCCAGGCTGTCGATGTCGCCTGGTTGCGCTCCCACCGCACCAGCCATGGTCGCAGCGGGTGCAAGAGGACCGACGAGCAGGAAATAGGGGGTGTACTGACGTCCCATCGTGACGGTCCCGTATTTCTGGTCCCTCAGCCCCAGGTACGCTTGTCGATTGAAGATGAGGCCAGATGTCGTCGCAGCACCAGAATTCATATCAAAACTCGACTCGACCTGGAAGATCGTTGCCAAGCCGCCGCCGAGGTCCTCTACCCCAGTCAATCCCCAGACTGACGTCGTGAGATTTCCCGAGCGCAAGTAAACGTTGGAATGGCCTTTCTGATTGTTCACATACGTGACTGCGTCATCTACCGCACCGTAAAGCGTTACGCTACTCTGGGCGAACACATTCGTGCCGTACATCGCTGCCAACAGCACACCGTGGTTCAGTGTCTTGCTTTTCATCTACTCGCCTCACGCTCTATGGATAGTTAATTGTCGAAAGTGTCTTATGGGCTGCCTCAAGCCTGCTGACCTAGCCCGGTGATCCGAATCTCGTTATTTCTCTTGGAAGGAACCATTACCCAGAGGACGATGGCCCCGAGCGCGTCGAACATCACGAGACAGGCGAACAACGGGTTGTATCCGATCTTCGTGGCGAGCGCCCCGATGATCAGGGAGAAGACTGAGCTTCCTAACCATGCCGCCGTGCCTGTCCATCCGCTGGCCGTTGCGACTTCTTCGCGCTGGAAGACGTCAGCAGGAAGTGTAAGAAGTGCCCCGGAAAGGGCCTGGTGCGCAAAACCGCCGATACAGAACAGGAAAACTGCTACATATTTGTCGGTAGCCAATCCGATGCACGCGGGTCCGATCATAAGGAGCGCGCCAAAGACCACCACCAGCTTGCGCGAGGTCACGAGATGAACGTTAAACCACTTCTGAAAACTCGGGCAGAGGTATCCTCCCACGATGCTGCCCAGATCTGCCGCAAGGAACGGCAACCACGCGAACATGCCGATCTCCTTGAGGCTCATGTGCCGAACGGATGAGAGGTAGATTGGAATCCAGAAGCTGAAGGTCGCCCATGCTGGCGCTGCGAGAAATCGTGAAATCATGATTCCCCACAGGACACGGGAACGCAGCATAACGGTCCAGTGGCCTTTCACCTTCTGAACGATCGCTTGCCCTTCGATGATGGTTGAGCGCTCGCCAGAGCCAAGCCATTTGTGCTTTTGGGGAAGGTCGTAGACTGCGAGCCACACGACGACCCAAATCAAGCTCAGCCCTCCGGTGACGATGAACGCCATTTGCCAGTTGTAGTGGAGGATGCACCACACGACCAGAGGTGGTGCGAACATGGCCCCGAGAGATGTTCCTGAGTTAAACCATCCTGTCGCAATCGACTTTTCCTTGTCGGGAAACCATTCAGAGACGACCTTGACCGATGCTGGAATCACTGCGGATTCTGTGGCGCCAAGGAGTCCGCGGAAGAACGCAAAAGAGATCCATCCCGTCGCCAGCCCGTGCAGCATGTTCGCCAATGCCCACGCAACTGCGAATACGGCGAAGCCAATTTTTGTACCGACGATATCAAGCACGTAGCCGCATAAAGGCTGCACAATCATGTATGCCCCTTGGAATGCGGAAACGATGTAGGAATATTGTTCAGTCGAAATGCTGAAGTGCTTGTTAAGCTCCGGAATGGCGACGGACAACGAACTCCGTGAGAGGTAGTTCAGCGTTATGCCCGCCGAAACCAGTCCTATGATCCACCATCTAAGCCCTAAAACCATTCGCTCCTTCATTCCTAGTCTCCGTTCTCTCTTGATGTGAGTTCTATCGACTCGATCAGGCATCCGACGGATAGGAAAGGCAATCTCGCCAGTCCCGTCTGGGTGCCGTCGAGCCTCATATGTCTTGGTACGGCTTCCCCGAGGGATAGGTCGCCGTCCTGTCAGAGGTCTGTTTGTTCGCTGTGGTCGATGCGGTGACTTCTTTCTCCGCTGCCCGCCAACTGGGCGTTCCCTAGTGCACACAACGCAACCTACCTGGCCATTGCGCCGCTCTTCTCCGGGTTGACCAGAGGGGGCGGCGGATAATGAAGGCCGCGCTGATTCGCGAAAGTGCGCGAAGCCTCCGGCGTGTATTCGTCCGGCTGATATCCAATGAGGCGCCCATCCGTGACCCACGCTTCGTCGCATCCGTACAGGCATTTTGCGAGTTCATGCTCGAGTCTTGTTCGAACTTTGGCGTATGCCGGATCGACCGATAAATCGAGCATTTCGGTTGGGTCCGCGGTGAGATCAAAAAGCTGTATCTGGTTCCCCGCGGGATACCAGATCAACTTGTGTCGCCCGTCGTGCATCATGCGGGTCGCGCTTCGCATCTCTCGGCATTCACCATAGAGAAACTCGCGGCGCTCGGCGCCGACGGCTGACATACCGTCGAGCGTTTCCGGAATTGGAAGGCCGGCAAGATCGAGCAAGGTCGGCATGATGTCCTGAAGGGCGACGAGACGGTCGTCTGTAACGCCGCGGCCGATTCGCTTGCAGCTCGCCGTTCCGACGAGGATGAATGGGACGTTCGCGGCGCGTTCATAGAACACGCACTTGCCCCAGAGGCCGTGCTCACCCAGCATGTCTCCGTGATCAGAGACGAGTGCGATCACCGTGTCGTCAAGAATTCCCTCGTCACGCAGAGTACCGAACAGTACCCTTATCTGATGGTCGATGTGGGTGCACAAGGCGTAGTAAGCCTGCCGGATTCCCCTTAAAACATGGGCGCTATGCTCCGCCGGCCAGTATGCGCGTACGATCTGAAGAGCCTGTGGTAGCGTTTCAAGCCTTTCGGACCAGGTACCGGCATTTGGTTCGTCGATCGGCAACCTGTCATACATTTCGATGTAAGACGCGAGCGGCGCCAAAGGTGGGTGCGGATGCGTGAACGATACGTGCCAGAATCCCGGCCGGTCCGGATCTCGGCGCTTGATTGCCCTCGCAGCCGCGCGCGCCGTCCAGTTTGTGACGTGGTGTGCCTCTTCTAGATGCCACGGGCGGAACATGTAGTCGTTGTTCGACATTCCGTGCATGAATTGTTCGCCTGCGTGCCCATGTTCGGTTAGGTAAGTATCGTAATCGTCAGTCGTACCGAGTTCCAGTCGACCTTCCTCCGCGAGAATCGTGTCGTCGAAGCCGATTCGCGCGCGTTGCGGAAACACGTGAAGCTTGCCGATCGCCGTTGCCTGATAGCCGGCATCGCGAAAACATTGGGCCAGCAGTGGCCCCTCGGGAAGACGCTCTGCAGGCTTGAACGAGCGGTCACCGTGCCCACGCGGACTCAGTCCCGTCATCATCGATCGCCGTGCCGGGATACAGATGGGCGATTCTGAATATGCCCGGGTGTAACGCGTACCGAGGCGCGCAAGATGATCGATAGTTGGTGTCAGCACGGAGGGATGCCCGGCACAACCGAGCAAGGCTCCGGGCCACTGATCAACCGCGATAAACAAAACGTTTGGCTGTGCCACGTCGCTCCTCATAGATCGTCAGAATTTTTACAATGCCGCCAGGTGATAATCTAGCGATGAAAGCGCCATCCACCTAGATGCAAGATGGTCAATCCAGACATAGCTTGAAAGGTATTCCATGGATATGGATGTGCAGTTGTGGAGACTGTTTGTGCAGATCGTGGAGTATGGAAGCGTTACCCGCGTCGCGAGCGCCCGCGACGTGGCGCAGTCCGTGGTAAGTCGCCAACTTGCGACAATCGAAAAGATTTGCGGCGGCAGGCTTTTCGAGCGTACTGGCCGCGGTGTCAGGCTCAACGAAGCCGGCGCCCGTATATACCCGCGAGTTGTTGCATGGTTAGAGGAAGGCAATCAGCTTTCGCGCGACGTACGCCGCGCGGCAAACATGCCGGCGGGAACGGTTAAGGTGGGCATACTATCGTCAATTAGCAGAGACTTTACGAGTTCCCTTTATGAGCGGATCACCGAAGCATTTCCGGAGATCCATTTGCACATTTTTGATGGGCCTGGGAGACAAATATCGGAGTGGCTTGAGGCTCAAGCAATCGATTTTGGCGTTGTGCTGAGAAACACAAAGGAGGAACGACGCTCGGATATACGCATTGGTACGCTGTCGACCGCGCTGATTGGCCCCCCGGGTGATGTCCTAACGAGTTCGGCGACCGTTGAGTTTTCCAAGCTAGCCGAAATACCTTTGGTTCTTGCAGGGCATCCAAATGTCTCCCGGGATCTGCTGGAGCATCATGCCCGTCGGAAGGGCATCAAGATAAACGTGCCAATCGAATGCGATTCGATTCCGCTTCAAAAACATCTAGTGGCTACCTCGCACATCTATGCAATCCTTGGGCGACATGCTGTCCGCGAGGAACTGCACGCCGGCCAACTGCAGGCATCGAAGATCGTGTCCCCGAGCCTCACACGTTCAATCGTTTTGAGTTACGTGGAAGGACGCACGCCTAGCGCTGCTTCCCGAGCGGTTATCGATATCGCCCGCGCGATCCTTGTTCCCCTGATCATTGAACCGTAACCGCCGAACGCCATGGCCTTCTGCCGTTGGCCGTAGTTGTCGGCCACGCAAGTTACGCGGACGAGCCATAGGCGTTTACTACGGCACCGATTGGCGCTATCCGCAAGCTGCTTGCCAAAGCCGAGTGGTCGGCGGCCACGCGTCGTTGGCCATGTCGAATGTTTCGACAGGCTGACTCACGGCCCCATCGCGGATTTGCGATTGTGTCATCTGAGAGGTACTAGCATGAACAACGCAAAGACCTGCGCGGCCATGGTCACTTGCGTTGTGGGGCCGTTATGTCATTTGTCAGTGAAGCTTGACCTGAGGCATTGCAGCGCGGCGGAGGCCATGGACGACGAGGTCGACGAGTGTGCGGCGAAAGCCTGACACTGAGACGAGATGCTTCCGATAGAGCGCGGCGTACATCACCTTCGCCACCCGACCTTCGACCAGAATGTTCCGGCCGACGACTCCGCCCATCAGACTGCCAACGGCAGACAAAGAGCCTAGCGACACGAGCGAGCCGTGGTCGGTGTAGATGAAGTCGCCAAGACGACGTCGTTCAACGCGCGCACGAAGGGCCTTCGCCAGAAACGCCGCCTGTTGATGCGCTGCTTGCGCGCGCGGCGGCACCATACTGTCTTCCTTCCACGAGCAACTTGCACAATCACCAAAGGCGAATACGTTCGGGTCGGTTTCGCTCTGAAGGCTTCGCGAAACCTTCACCTGGTTGATGCGATTCACCGCGATACCGTCCAGTGACGCCAGCACATCCGGCGCCTTGATGCCTGCGGCCCAAATGATGACGTCTGCTGGAATGATTCTTCCGCTCTCCGTTGTGACGTCGTGTCGCCCGATTTCCGTGACCGGGTCTGCTACTGACACTTCAATCCCCATCTTTTTGAGCAATTCAGTCGTAGTTTCGGCAACTCTGGTCGACAGAGCAGGAAGAATTCGGGGGCCGGCCTCAAGAAGAGTTACATGGATATCGCTATCTCGCCCAAAGCCATGAAGGCCGAACTGGCGGAACGCCTTCTCCGTCTTGCGCAGTTCGGCGGACAGTTCGACGCCCGTTGCGCCACCACCGATGATTGCGACGTGCACGGCAGATTGGGTGCCCGAGACGTTGCGGGCAGCTTTTTTCACGCAAGTCTGGAGGAGCCTGCGCCTCAATCGTTCGGCCTGCGCCAAGGTATCAAGGGGTATCGCATTTGACTGCGCACCCGGCACCCCCAAGAAGTGCGTTTGACTGCCCAAGGCAAGAACGAGCGTGTCGTACCCAATGCTTCGCGCGGGCAAAATCTCCTCCTTATCGCCTTCGGTGTCGAACATGGGAGCGAGACGCAGGAACTGCGACGCGCGCTCCAGCCCGACCATTTCGCCGCGGACAAATTCGAAGTGATGCCAATGAGCTTGTGCTGCATACTCAATCTGATGTGCATGCGCATCGAGACTTCCTGCTGCCACTTCATGCAACAGCGGCTTCCAGACATGGGTCGGGCAGCGGTCAACCAGGGTGATGTGGGCTCGCTTCGATTTCCCGAGCTTGTCGCCAAGACGCGTAGCTAATTCAAGGCCGCCCGCGCCGCCGCCCACGATTACGATGCGATGCATCACAAGCTCCTTTTGTTAGTTGTAGCCGAGAATCGCGACAGACGAAACATCAGCACGGTCGGAGATATTGCTCGCAAGTGCGTTCATTGGAGCCTGCAGCATCACTGCGTAAAGCGAAGCCTTCTTATCTGCGCTAACGCGCACGACAGCCTCAGCGCTGCGGGTTGCAAGATACGGGGACACGGCGATAACAGGGGTTTCGAACGAGTTCATTTGTGCACCAATAGGTTGATGGTTAGGACGACTGGCGTGGCTACCAACCCGTCCGGGGAATTCGCTCGGACGACAACAGGCCATGAGCCAACACTTTCTGAGCCACAACAACCATCTGATATGTCGATGTGTTTCACGAGAATCACAGTCAGTTGCAAGCCCATGTCACAACTATAGGAAGTCAAATTAAGAAAAAAAAGACGACACTTTTTGACTCTATAGGAAGATTTTTCTTTCTAGTTATCGTCTTCTTGAATATGGCCCAGGAAACGGCGACCTGCCGCTTCAGGCGCGGTTTAAGGCGACCGGGTCACTTGTACAACCCGTGCGTGGGTCCGGCATCATCGGCGGCTCGCGCAAGAACCTTCACGACTTTGAATGGCGGTTTGTTCCTATGCAGGTTTTCAACTGGAGCGCGGCACGCCCGGAGCGCCGCTTGAGCCCGCGAATGCGATGAGGACGGCGATGAGGTGAGTCTGAACGTGAGCGCAACTTGAGCTGCCTCGAAAGAACAGCGCCATGTCCGTAATATGGCGCCGCCCGGAGTTGCTTCGCTTAAAAAAACAAAAACCCCACGCTCCAAAGAACGTGGGGTTTGGTCTAGCTTTTTGCGCCATGTCTGAGACACGGTGCTCGATACCGTTCAACAAATACTACTTGAACGCTGGACTTATAATCGTCGAGATGAGTTGCACAACGGCCAGATGCGTCGCCTCGGGAATCCCGTCGACGTTAGGGTCGACGATATTTGCGACCGAGTTGATTAGACCGACATCCACGCCGCGCCTGAGGAGAGAAGCCTCCAACGCCGGCGTGTGTGCCAGCGATGCCTTGCCCTGGCGAGCCGCGAAGGCGCCCGCGATGGCATAGCAGCCCCAGTTGGAACATGCCGCTGTCACGAGCACGTCCGTTCCTGTCACCGCGCCGATACCCTTGCTGCCATCAGGTCGCTTGTCGCCAAATTTGACGTGCTTCTGAACGGCGTCCATGACGACGCCCATACCAATCTCGTTACCACCATCGCCGACAGCCACCGTCGGGATTTTCCGCGCGATAGCCTCATCGAAGAGGAAATCGATGCGAGCCCGTCCCATTCCGTAGTCGATACCACGCATGCTGCAGTAAATGCCGTCGACGTTGCGACCGACGCGCTCCGTCGAGAAGAACAGTGCCGGGTCGTATTTGTCGAGAAGCGATTTCGAAGCGTCTCTTGCCGCCGAGTCCTCGACAGGGAAAGGCTCGACACACACAACGGCCAGGCTGCCATCATCGCGCGCGATCACGGCCTGCTCATAGGGAAGAACAGTCAGACCCGCCGTCGTCAGAATCGCCGAAGTAGTCTCGATAAGCGTCTCTTCGACGAAGGTGATGCAAAGCGCCTTCTTCGCCAGTGAGAGCGCGCGCACGACTGCCGCAAGTCCCGCTGGACCATCGTTCTCGCCGATGGATGGCGAAATCCACGCGCGTGACACCGAACCTGTGGTCACAAAGACGTTCGCTTTTTCGGGGATGGCTGCGAGCGCATCGGCCGCGGCACCCACGAGGGAGCCGCCTTGTCGCTCCCGGGCAGCCAGATAGACATGCTCGACGCCGCGTCCGCCCAAGTCCAACGTGATAAGTGCATCCAGCCTATCATCGACGGCACTGAAAATACTTGAAGTCATATATAGCTCCCTACGATAAGGCGCTTGATTGCGTCGGGGTTATCGATGATTTTCGCGACCTTATCGAGAGACTCCATAACCGCCGTCACAACAGCATCGAAGCCCCCGACGCGACCCAGAGCATCGAGCGTCGGTTTGAGACGCAGCGATACGCGTGCACCCGGTTGCCCGTGGGTGTTCACGGTCAATACGCCGTAGTCCTGAAGCAGAACCATGCCGAGCGCCGATGTGGCTTCGCACGGGACGACGACCGGCTTCGAACCTGTCTTGCCCGCGAGCTTCAGGAGC
Source organism: Paraburkholderia caffeinilytica (assembly GCF_003368325.1). Taxonomy (NCBI): domain Bacteria; kingdom Pseudomonadati; phylum Pseudomonadota; class Betaproteobacteria; order Burkholderiales; family Burkholderiaceae; genus Paraburkholderia; species Paraburkholderia caffeinilytica. Next base: position 105,721 of record NZ_CP031468.1, read on the forward strand.
ACACGGAGTACCGCGTCTTCGTCGACCATCGGTCCGAGGTCGCTGCGTTGGACAAGCTCCTTGCCCAACTTCGCTTCGAGTACGGCTGCAAGCTGTTGACCCGCGGCAGACTCCTTGCGGAGGTCCTCAGGTTCATATTTTTGGAGCGACCGGAATACAGCGGCTGCTATCGGAGCCCGCGCCTCCATACCAAACTCAGCGCCCTTTGCCGCTGCTGCTGTAACCAACTCCGGGCGCCCCACAAGGACGCCCGCACGCGGGCCCGACAACCCCGCCTTATCGCAGTTCGTGATGGAGATATCCGCACCCATCTGAAGACTCAGTTGACCGCCGTGCAAGACGGTGCGAAGACGTGCGCCGTAAGCTTCATCAAGAAAGACCTTCGCGCCAAGTGCGTGAGCGAATTCAGTGACCTGGGTCGTGATGTGGTCGTCCAGACGCTCGAGACTGCTTGTCACAGTGGTAATGACCACGAGAGCGGACGCGTTTTTCTGAATTGCCGCCAGCCACTCTTTATCGCCCTGCACCTCAACTACGGGGACGCCCGCGATTTTCGAACCGCGGAGCACGGAGGCGTGCGAGCGTCCGCCAGGCGGGACCACGGACACGACAGGCTTTCCTTCGGCTAGCGCGGCGATTGTGGCGATGATGCCGGCGCTGGTTCGATTGAACGTAGCAACTGCATCGTCTGTTTTCCCACCCATGTGACCGATTGCGACCTGGCGCAGCGACTCCGCTTCGAGTCCCGGCCCGACCCACTCCTCGCAAAGCGTGGCGATGTCTTCAGCTTTAATCGGAAAATCGCGCTGATTGCCAGTGAATACGCCTATCGACTCCGCGCCAAGTGTTTTCACCCGTTTCGCCGCGACAGCCTGTCCATGGCGAAGCCGGAGTGCCTCGTCGATGCTGGAGCGAATGATGGAGCCTCGGGCAAAGCCGACGGTTGGGTCGATGGGGTTTCCGAAACTGTCCGTTTTTACGGGACTAACACTTGCAGCTTTTGCTGCATTGCTAATGTCCTTCACGTCATTCATGACTTACACCTGTTAATTCAGTTGGGTGCTGCTGCGAGAGATTTGCCGGTGCCTGTCGTTCATAGCGACACAGTAACAATGCTTCGTAATAGTTCGACAAACGAGGTGTGGCCCTGCCAGTTGATGCCATCCACCGCGGCCTCAGCTTTAGACGTGGCCCCATCCCGCGCGCCAGCTTTCACCGTTGCTTCAATCAGCTCGTGCTCCAGCGCTTGCGTATGAAGCACGTCGATGTTTCCCGTCTGTGCTGCAAGCGCAGCGGCGATTGCGTACGCACCCCAGTTGGAAACCGACGCGCTCACAACGACGTCGGTTGCCGTGACCGTGACAACGCCCGACTCATGACCCGCCAAAGATTTCCCGCCCAGCGGATGAACGGCGGTGATAGCGTCTCGTACCGCGCCAAACCCAACTTCATTACCACCATCGCCAACGCCAATCGTCAGCACCCCGCGTTTGCGCGCAAAATCGGCGAGCAGGTAAACGTGACCGACATCTTCAGGGTTGCGACAATCACCTCGTACCCCGTGGAAGTAGCCTTCCTTGTTCGGGCCATCGCGTTCAACGAAGACGACCGCCCTAGGTCGGTACTCTTCCATCAATGTTTGCGCGATTCTGCGGCCAGGCTCAAGACCCAGCGGGAAGCACACTGTCGAAATTGCGGCGGGGCCGCCCATTTCGGCATTGATGGTTGCAGCAACCGCCATCACGGGGGCTACATGTGCATCTTCGGTGACAAGGACTACGCGCACACCGAAGGCGGCTATCAGCGCACGGGCCAGGACCGCGGCGCCGACCGGGCCATCTGTTTCACCTTGCGGCAGCCTAGGTGGTGTACCAGCTCCCGTGGCAATGAAGACGATGTCGCCGCGGGACAACGTATCGGCGAGTTTTCGCGCCGCGAGTGAACTGAGCGGCTCTCCATGGTGGGCGCGGCACACGTTGTACATCGGCACCACATAGCCTGCTGGAAGGCCGCCGTTCAGAGGGCGAATTTCAACCGTCATAAGACGGTCAATCCGCTCACCTGTAATCTGGTCGTTCGTCGGAGTCATTGTTACGCTCGTTTTAACGGTCGATAGGCTCACGATATGTCTCCTTCACCAGAAGGACGCAGACCAGTGAGATGATTGCCGCCAACACCACGTACCACGAGACCGACATGGAGTTGCCACTTCGCGCCACGAGCCACGCGGCAATCAATGGCGTCGGCGCACTGGAGATAATTCCGGAGAGCTGATACGCGGTCGACGAACCGCTGAACCGGTAACGAGTCGGGTACTGCTCAGCGTAAATAACGCCGTGCAGCGAGCCGGTGGACGCGTGGCCGATGCCAAGGCCCAAAGCAAGTCCGACCGTGATAAGTGCCGGGTTCGCAGTATCGAGAAGCCAGAACAGCGGAAATGCGTAGAGCGCAAAGAAAATGGCACCAAACCCGTAGACGACTCGCCGGCCAACCTTGTCCGAAAGCCATCCGAAGAAGGGTTGCATGAAGAGGTCAACTGCGGCTGCAATGAGTAGGCCCGTCGATGCGACGCTTCGCGGCAGATGTAGTGTTCCTGTGATGTACGTCAACGCATAAACGGTGATGAGGAAGTAGCCGACATTCGCCACGGTCTGGAAGAACACCATGATGACGGTCTTCTTCTTTTCGTTCTTCCACACTTCAAGCAGCGGGGCGCGCGAGACGTTGCCCGACTCTTTGACCTTCTCGAATGCTGGCGGCTCCGACACCTGCAAGCGGATGTACATCCCGACTGCCAGCAGGGCGAGGCTGAAGATGAACGGCAATCGCCATCCCCATGCGAAGAACTGCTGGTCCGGCAACGCAGAAACGAGAGCGAATGCTCCGGTAGACACCAGCAAGCCGGCCGGTACACCCATTTGCATAGTGCTTCCGAAAAGTCCTCTGCGCCCCTCTGGCGCGTGCTCGACTGACATCAGTGCTGCGCCACCCCATTCGCCACCCAAAGCGAAACCCTGGATGACGCGCAGGAGAATCAGAAGCGCCGGGCTCCAGTGACCCGCCGAGTTGTACGAGGGCAGAAAACCGATGCCGGCGGTGCAAATCCCCATGACAAGCAGGGTGAAGACCAGCATCTTTTTGCGGCCCATCTGGTCACCGAAGTGACCGATGACCATACCTCCGAGCGGGCGCAGCACGAATGCAACGGCGAAGGAAGCCATCGAAGCAAGCGTTGCCAGCTCCGGGGTTAAGTCATTAAAGAAGACTTTCGGAAATACCAGTGCTGCGGCTGTACCGTACAGAAAATAGTCGTACCATTCGACCGTCGTGCCAATGAACGAACTGAATGCTGCTCGCGTCGAAACGCTTCGAGCCTCCTTAGCTTCGTCCGAAGCCGTTGCTGCCAGATTTGCGCTCATGATTAACTCCCAACCTGTTGCCCAGTAAAGGTGTGGTGGTCACCCGGTCGGTCGCCGGGCTACCTTATCTGCAGCGGTTACACGTTGATGGTTACGCTCTTTCGCGACGTGTACGCTTCCAGTGCGCCTTCAATGGAATACTCGGCACCGATGCCGCTCTGCTTCGCGCCACCGTACGACATACCCGGAATCTGGCCGCCAGCGCGATTGACCTGCAACCAGCCCGCGTCGATTTGTTCCGTGACGCGCAGCGCCGTGGTCAGGTCATTTGTGAAGACATACGCAGCGAGGCCATAGACGGAGTCGTTCGCCCATTGCAACACCTCCTCGTCGTCCTTCCAGGGCAATGCCACCAGAACCGGGCCGAAGACCTCTTCGCGGCACACGCGCCAGCTGTTGTCGACGCCAGTGAAAATCACGGGCTCAGGGAAGAAGCCTTTGGCTTCTTCGACCGTCGGCGGCAGCGCGCCTGTCAGAACCTTCGCGCCGTTGTTGATGGCTTCTTCGATGAATGCGCGAACTTCCGAGTAACGTTCGGCGCTGATGATTGCGCCGATGTCGCTCGATTCGTCCAGTGAGTCGCCAATTTTCAGCTCCTTCACTTTGGCGACCACTTTGGTCATCACCTGGTCCCAGACGCTTTCGTGGACGTACAACCGCGAGCCAGCGGTACAGGACTGACCCTGGCGGGCGAAGCGCATCGCATTGATGATGCCGGTGACCGTCGAGTCGATATGTTCCGGGGTCGCCGCATCCGGATAGACGATGCACGGGCTCTTGCCGCCGAGTTCAAGCGTTGCGTGACCGATACGGTCTGCAACTGCGTGACCGACCAGTTTGCCGACTTCCAGCGAACCGGTGAACGAAACCTTCGCGACATTCGGATGCGCCGCGAGCGGCGCGCCGGCATCGATACCCGTGCCAGTTACCACGTTGAACACGCCCGCCGGGAACAGACCGGTCGCGAGTTCGGCAATTTTGATAACAGCAAGCGGCGCGTCTTCGGCCGGCTTCAGAACCAGCGTGTTGCCAGTGCCAAGCGCCATGCCGATTTTCACGGCCGCCAGGACAACCGGTGAATTCCACGGGATAATGGCGCCGACGACGCCGAGCGGCTCACGCGTCGTGTAGCTGAAGAGACCCGGACCGAGCGGTAGTGTTTCACCCTTTTGTTCAGCGATGACACCGCCGTAGTAACGCAACACTTCAGCGGCACCCAGAACTTCCGGGCGGCTTTGGGTGCGCAGCGCATTGCCGCTTTCCGCAGCGAGAACTCGAGCGATTTCTTCAGCGTTGGCGGTAACGCGATTGCCCAGTTCAATCAGGAGGGCGCCGCGTGCACGCGATGCCAAGCGACGCCATGCCGGGAAAGCAGCACTCGCTGCGGTAACGGCCGCCTTGACGTCTTCTTCGTCGCTCGCACCGATGGAGACAATCTTCGTGCGGCGCGACGGATTTTCGACATCAAGGGTCTTGCCCTTTGCGGGGGTGCGCCACTCGTTGTTAATCAGCAGGCCGGTAATGCCCGCCTTCGGAACGACGATTTCGGCGGATACGTTGTCGGTCATGGAATTCACGTTATTTCCTTTGGTGTTCAATTGACTTACAGGGCGGCGGGCAGGCTAAGGCGCACGCCAAGCAGCTCTTCGTAGATTTCATTCACGCTGGTCGAATCCTTACCGCCGAGACCCTTTGCGCGAGCCGCGTTGTAGGTTTGCAGCACGAGTTGGCCGAGCGGCATCGGAAGATTCGAGAATTCGTCGAGGCACAATTTGATGTCTTTGTGCATGAGGTCGATGGCGAAGTTGGCCGGGCGCTGCTCGGTGAACAGCGTCTTCGGCAGGTAGTCGAGCATCTTGCTACCGGCGAGGCCAGCCGTCAGGACGTCGCACAGCACGTCGAGCTTCGCGCCTGCCTTGACGCTGGCAGTAAGCACTTCACCTAGGGCGACGGTATTGATTGCCGTGAGCAGGTTGTGGCTTAGTTTCGTAAGCTGACCCGCGCCCGTATCGCCGCAATGCACGACGCGGCCGGCCAGAACTTCGAAAATCGCGTTCAGTTTTTCGATTACTTCGGGCGAGCCACCGACCATCAGAACTAGCTTGCCGTTCTCGGCGCCTGCAACGCCGCCGCTCACGGGCGAATCGACGAAGCTAACTTTCTTTGCTGCGGCTGCAGCAGCAACCTCTTTGGTCGTCGCCGGGTCGACGGTGCTGAAGTCGACAATGATTGCGCCTTCGGCTGCCGTCTGCAGAACACCGGTTTCGCCAGTCACCGCATCGCGCAGCGTCTTCGGGCTCGGCAGGCTGAGGAGAATGCGTTCTGCGTCTTGTGCTGCGTCGGCAGGGCTCTTCGCGGCGATTGCACCCTTCGATGCGAGAGCGTCAACGGCTGCCTGGCTAGGGTCGAACACGCGCACCTGATGACCCGCTGCGACCAGACGGGCTGCCATACGGCCACCCATGCGTCCCACTCCGATAAATGCAACCTTCATTTGAGCTTCCTCCAACTGGAATCTGATTGGTTAAGCCGGGCAAAACGCGCAACACCTAAGTCATTGTCAGTCAAGGGTTTTCCCTTGTTTCGACCAGAAATTGCGTGCCGGTGATGTGACTATAGGAAGACAAATTCAGAAAAAAAAGACGACACTTTTTGACCCTATGAGTAAGTTTCGCTTACCATTCGCTCCATATCCTTGTAGGAGTGCGGGATGCTCAACCTCAGCCGCCTTCATCTGTTGCATGAGTTGTCGGTCCTTGGAACGATTTCGGCGGTCGCGGAAGCGGTCCGTCTCACGCGGCCAGCCGTTTCTCAACAGCTCGCCCAACTGGAAGAGGAACTCGAGACGGTTCTAATCGAGCGGTCAGGTCGCGGCGTCCAACTGACGCCTGCCGGACGGCGTTTGGTGGCAAGAGCGACTGGCTTGTTCGAAATGGTTGCGGATATTGAGTCCGAGGTCGCTGCCGCGAATGTGGAAGTCAGTGGCGAGGTGCGAATGTCGGCATTCGGGTCGCTGGCGAGCAGTGTCGTGCCGGTCGCCATCAGCCGACTACTTGAGCAGCACCCTCAGTTGAACGTCATCTTTACCGAACTGGAGCCATCCGAAGGCCTGAGAGCGGCCGCGGCCAAGCAGACCGACCTCGCCATCGTGGATGACCTCGTGAGCGCCGAAGCACTCGCAAGCGCCCTTGAGTTTCATCCTTTATGTGTTGACCACTTTGATGCGGTTGTATCGTCGAAGCACAAGCTTGCTGGACGAAAATCCATTGCGTTATCGGACCTCGCGCACGAACGCTGGGCGTTGAATCAGTCGGCGGCGACGTACCACACGTTCCTTCTGAACGCCTGCTATGCAGGCGGGTTCACCCCGAAAGTGACGACAAGCAGCCGCAATACGGCAGTCACACTGGAAATGGTCCGGACCGGCTGTGCCGTCGCTGTGTTGCCACGGCTCGCCCTGCGGCAGGCAGAGAAAGACCCCGACTTCTCTGTCATTCCAATTGACCCCGTGTTGAACAGGCGCGTATTCATTGCCTTGCCACGCGGGACCGCAAAGCGGCCCGCTATCGCGGCAGTTCTCGATGCTCTAACGTTGGCCGCTGAACCGTCCGAGTGAAGGCCAAACCCGTGCCGGTCCCATCACAAGACCAGGCGACCAGTTGAGTGCCTTTGCGCTCAATACGAGCGGGGCATTTCCGACGCTTAGAGGCGTTTTCGGATGATTTCTGCGACAGCGTCAACGTCTGTTTCGTCGTTGAAAATGCCGAACGAAATTCTGATGCCATCTCGCTCTGGCGATACGCGGACATTGTTCTCCGAGAGATACGCCAACCAGTCAGGCGAGAGCGCCATCGTGTAAATGTGCGCACGCTCCGTCGCATTCCGTGGCCCGACAAGTCGGATGCGAAGGTCATCGAGATGCTCGATAAGTCTGTCCCCGAGTCTGAGGACGTGCGCCTCAATGTTGTCGACGCCGATGCTATCGAGCAAACTCAACGTAGCGCCCAGCGCATGAATCCCTGGCAGGTTGAAGTTGCCGAGCTCGAATCGACCAGCCCCTGCTCGCAGAGCGACATCATCGGGACGTGCTATGAAATCGGCCGGCGGATTCGCGAGCCCAGCCGTGGCGAGATACACGGGCTCAAGGCTTTCGAGGCTTGAATCGACGTAAAGGAACCCAAGCCCTTGGGGCACCAGCAGTCCTTTGTGGCATCCGGCCGCCAGAATCGAAACCCCAAGGTCTTTGACGTCAAGCGGCAAGACTCCGACCGACTGCATTGCATCGACAACGAGATAAAGAGCATTCTCTTTGCAAAGCTGTCCGATAGACCGGATGTCATGTCGCTGCCCGGCGTGAAAGGTCACGTGCGAAAGCGATATCGCTCGCGTTTTGCAGTCGACGTAGGGAGCGAAAGTCTGGGCATTCGCAACCTCTCCAGATAATTTGACGAACCGCACCTCGACACCTTTACGACGCAAATTCAGCCACGTATAGGCGTTGTTGGGATGGTCGCCTTCAATCAGCAAGACGTTGTCGCCAGCGTTGAAATCAATCGCATTGGCTGCGATGTTGAGGCCTTCCGACGTGTTCTTAGTGTATGCGATTTCGTCAGGAGATGCTCCAATGAATGACGCCAGGCCCCCCCGCACCTGTTCAACCCGGGCCAGCCATTTCGGCTTTGGGCCTGCCATCTCAAAGCTTTCTGCGAGAAAGTCTTCGACTGCCACCTTTGCGGTCACGCCAAGTGGCGTCTGATGTGCCGAGTCCAGATAGAGCATTTTGCTTGCCGCAGGAAAATCTGCCCTGATTGCTGCGTTATCGAGGAGTGTCATGAGCATTCATCGTTGCGCGCCTGAACGGGCGCTGCAATTGGAAGATGGTTACGGGAAGGCCTGCGCCACGAAAACGCTCGTCGGTGGCCGGGGTTTCATTTAGGCGTGTGCCAACACCTGACCAAGAAATTCGCGTACACGCGGATGAGCTGCGTCGCTGAAGAATTCGTCCGGCGAGGCGTCGACAAGGATGCGGCCGCCGTCAACGAAGATGATTCGGTCGGCAACTCTCCGTGCAAACGACATTTCGTGGGTGACACAAAGCATGGTCATACCCTCCGTCGCCAAAGCAACCATCGTGTCGAGAACCTCTTTGACCATCTCTGGGTCCAACGCCGATGTCGGTTCATCAAAGAGCATGACACTCGGACTCATGCATAAGGCCCGTGCGATGGCCACTCGCTGTTGCTGACCTCCCGAGAGTTGGGGAGGATATTTTCCCGCCTGATTTGCTACGCGGACCTTGGTGAGCAACCGAGTCGCGATTTCTCTTGCCTCATCCTTGCTTACTCCGTTCACTTTTACGGGCGCGAGCATGCAGTTTTTGAGCACAGTGTAGTGCGGAAACAGATTGAAACTCTGAAACACCATGCCTACATGGCGACGTACATCTGCTGGCTTCTGGTATCGCTCGCCGGTTTGTGGGTTCCGGACAATGACCTCTCCGCCGTCAATGTCCTCCAGCCCGTTGATGCAACGAATGAGCGTAGATTTTCCGGAGCCCGATGGTCCGCAAATCACCACTTTCTGTCCAACGCCAATCTTCAGGTTGACGCTGTTGAGAACTGTTTGCGCCCCGAAGCGCTTGGTTAGCGATACGAGTTCGACGACTGGGGTATCGGTTGCATTCATTTCTGCTCCCTGTAACGGGCGATTGGGTGGAGTCAGTTGGCTGCGGTGACAACGATCGGAGCCGGAATACGTGTTTCGCTCTTTGCCTGGCGACGCGCCCGAAGGTAGTCAGCAAGCTCCGCCACACCGGAGCAGATTACGAAATACACGACTGCTGCGAATGTATAAAACTCCACAAGCTTGCCGTCACGCTGGGCAATCTTCGAGGCGGCCCCGACAAAATCCGTCAGCGACAGGACGTACACAAGAGACGTGTCCTGGAACAGAATAATTGCCTGGGTCACCATGATTGGAATCACCGCCTTAAGCGCCTGTGGAACGATGACGAGTGAATACGCATGCCAGGTCGAAAGACCCAAAGCTTTCGCTCCCTCATATTGACCTCTCGGCACGGACAGCAGACCCGAGCGGATGATTTCGCAGAAGTAGGCTGCCTCAAAAAGCGTGTACGTAACGAAGGCCGTCAGTTGCGGACTTACCGAGACCGAGATTCCCACCGGAGAGAAATGGCGAAGCGCTAGCGGCACAAGAAAGAAAAACCAGAACAGCACCATGATGAGCGGAATTGACCGCATGACCGTCACGTAAGCCCAGACGATACGGTCGAGCACCGGGACCCTGATGTGACGAATCACGGCGAGGACTATTCCGATAGCGAGACCGCCGAGAAACGCGAGGAAAGTGAGCTTGAGGGTGAACACCATGCCCTCGCCGAGATACGGGAGTGCGCGCTGGATGGCGCCAAAGTCATACGTAGTCATGCCTGCCTCTATACCTTGCTGACCGTTGCGACGTTCGATTTCACGGAAAACCGCCGCATGACAATCTCAGCCGCGCCATAAATGACTATGGAGAGGACGAAGTACGTCGCTGTGACGACGCTGAACGATTCGAACGTTCTGAACGTGAACTCATTCATCTGCTGTGCCTGCGCTGTCAGGTCCAGCAGCCCAATTGTCATTGCAACCGATGTGTTTTTGAGCAACGCCAATGCCTCACTGGTAAGCGAAGGCGCCATTGTTCGTAGCGATTGGGGTACCAGAATGCATGCGTACGTGGTGAAGCTAGACAGCCCCAGCGCATTTGCCGCCTCGCGCTGTCCTTTAGCCAACGACTGAATCCCCGCGCGGATCTGCTCTGCGACGCGCGCCCCGGTGTACAAGCCGACAGCAATCAGTGCAGGCACGAAGCTGGCCCACGGTGGTGGCATCTGCTTGATTGCATGTCCCAGTCCGACAGGCAAAATCTCAGGGAAAACGAAGTACCAGAGAAACGCCTGAAGTAGCAGAGGGACATTTCTGAATACTTGAACGTAAGCGCGACTTAACGTGCGGAGCATCTTGCTACGCGATGTCCGACCCGACCCAACCAGCACTCCGAGCGCCGCCGAGATGACGGCGGCGCCGAACCAGAGCAGCAAAGTCCAATAAAGGCCTGAGAGCAACCAGTTGAAGTAGTGATTTCCGTCGACGGTTGTTTCGAACAGGAGTTGCATGGGTGCCCCCAGTTGAAGAGCAGCGCTGCTGCTCCGCACAGATTTATGAAGGCAACTTGTCGCTTGGAGCCTTGACGCGCACCTTCAGGTCATCGCTCATCGGGAAGTTCAGTTTGATTCCGCGCGGAGGAATCGGGTCTTCGAACCATTTAGCGTAGATCTTGTTGAATTCACCTGAAGCCATCAGCGACTTCAATGTGTCGTCGACCGTCTTCTTGAAGGTGGGGTCGTCCTTCGCGAACATCAACCCGTAGACCAGCGAGTTATATGATTCCGGGAGGAACGTAAAGGCAGCCGGGTTCTTGGCGTCAGCTTTCTTCGCGGCGAGGAGAATGTCGTCCTCGATGAAGGCAGCCGCGCGACCGCTTTCCAGAACGAGCATGGACTCGCCGTGGTCATGTGCCGGAATGAACTTAAGGTCGAGGTTGTTCTTCTCGCTGATTTCCTTCGCGAAACCCAAAGCGTTTGAGCCCTGGGTGTAAACCACAGTCTTACCCTTGAGATCAGCAGCCGACTTGATGCCCGAATCTGCTTGCACGAGCCAGCGCGTATGGCTGACAAACGTACCGACCGAGAACCCGACCTGTTTTTGGCGGTCAAGGCTGTTCGCCGTACTCGCGCATTCAATGTCGACGTTTCCGTTGTTCACGAGCGCGATACGATTGGCCGAAGTGACCGGAACATTCGTCAGCTTCAACGCCGGCATGGTCTGCTTCAGTTTGTCGACCACTGCGTGACACAGGTCGACCGAGAACCCGACGTAGTTCTGGTTCTGGTCGAGGTACGAGAACGGCACAGAAGCATCCCGCACTCCCAGCCGTATTTCGCCAGTGCTTTTGATTTTGGCGAGCGTGTCGGCGGCGTTGGCCTGCACCGAAAACATCGTACTTCCCGCAACGAGAAGAACCGCTGGAACGAAAAGTCTGAACAGCATTCCGAACTCCTGTGTTGTCGCGTATTCACTGGCGCAACGATGTCTCCCGGCGCCGGCATTCGTAGGTGGATTTATGCGCACCGAACGACTGGGTGCAGGAAAACTGTAGGCATCCAAAAAGAATAAAAAAAGATGACCTTTTCTTTCCCAATAGGAAGGAAAAGGTTTCGTTTATTTTGGTGCTGGATGCCGCGAGAACGGGGAGAACGCACGCGTGCGAAGCGCGAGGGGCGCCCGCCATTACGCCGTGAGATGCGGCGGAGTATCTGCGACCGCAAACCAAGCGTGTCTTGCAGTCCAACATGCGAGGCTACGGCGCGGACAAGGTCTGGAAGCAGATGAACCGGGAACGTATCACGATGGCACGTTGCACAGTCGAGCGGCGGATGAAGCAATAGGTTAGCGCGGCGCGAATCGCAGCAAGCAAGTACGCACGGCCATCCCCGAACCGCTGGACGGATCAAGCGTCAATTCAAGGCCGACTGGCCGCACGAACTGTGGGTTTCGGATTTCACATACGATACGCCCAGCTAACGTCCCTGATGAGCGAGAGGTCGGCGTCCTTGTCATAATCCACTTTCATGCTGAATCCTAGACTGTCATTCGTTAAACAAAACGTGCCTTGAGCACTGCCCCGACAACTGCTGATGCGCTCCCTGCGCTACGAGACGCCCCCGGCTCTCTACTGTATCCCGGAACACGCAGCGCTCTCTATTCTCTCGATGGGTCCCAGCAAAAATATATAACTTAGAATTCCCAACACCACGACCGCCCCGGAGATAAAGAAGGCAGCCGAGAAGCTTCCGGTTTTCTGCGCCACAAACCCGGTCACGATCGGCGCAGACAGGCCGATCAGATTGGCAATACAATTCACGATACCGCCCAGCGCCGCCACACTTCCCTGAGGCGCGATCAGTGCAACAATGCTCGACGCTGTCGGCGCCGTGATGGCGAGTCCCGCAGCGCCTAGCGACAGGAACACCAGCGCCATTTGCAGTGAAGTTGCGAACGCCGCGCCAACTACGGCAAGCGATAAAACCATGCTCCCTACCAAAACAGCCCGGCGCACCTGGGTTGCTTCCTTGCCTCGCATGATCAGCTGGTCTACCAGCCAGCCGCCGATCACGAACTCCGCGATTACTGCCACGATCCAGGGAATCGTCGTGTACATGCCGCTCGCAAGAACGTTTAGGCCTAGTTGTTTTGCGAGGAATCCCGGAAGCCAGGTCAGCAGAACGTAGTAGGTGTACGTGTAACTGGCGTATCCCAGGGCAAGGCCCCAAGTCTTGCGCTGTGTGAGCAAGTAGGAAATCTTCGTGGGGCGATAATTTTCCGAAGCACGCTCGGTCTGAGCTCCGCCCTCCAAAATAAACTCATGCTCCGCGGCCCTCAGCAAGCCACGCGAGCGCATTTCAGAGGGATTTCTGTACAGCGCCCAAAACAAGACTGCATAGCCTACGCTTACGATGCCGGTGAGATGAAACGCCGCCTGCCAACCCCAGCGGTTGACCACATAGGCCATCGCCGGAATGCCAATTACATTCGACAACTTCGCCGCGCCGTCTAGCAGTGACGTGCACATGCCTCGCTCACTGTTCGGAAACCAGTAGCCCGTCGCCTTCCATGCGGCGGGAATCATCGGCGTCTCAGCCACGCCCAGGATCAACCGGGCCACGATCAGCAGTCCCAGGCCGCCCGCTGCGGCGGTCATAAAGGTTGCAACGCCCCACATGACCGTGGCGATTCGCATCACCCACTTGACGCCGACCTTATCGATAAACGCTCCTATGGGTATTTGCAGAAGCGCATAGGTCCACAAAAACGATGAAAAGACAATCCCCAACTGGGACGGATCGAGGTTCAGCGCATGCGCCAACGGTTGGGCGGCGATCGACAGGTTCACGCGGTCCACGTAATTGACAAACGCACCGGTGCCGAGCAAGCCACCAATCAGCCAGCGTGTACGGCCGGGTGCGGACAGGTCTTCGGCACCGTTCGAGATCGAGTTCATTTGTCGTCAGCCCCTGCCGCTTCCTCAAAGAGCTGAACGGTTTGCTCCCAGGCTGTGCGTAGGCCGAGTGCAAGCGCACCGTGCTCCATCGTTAGGACCATCTTGTAGGCGCCGTTTTTGATGGCGAAAGCCTTTTCTTCAACACTCCATGCTGGCAGGATCCACGGCTTATTCGCTTCGTGCGCCGCTTCGGCAATGGCCTTCAGGTCCTGCCAGTCTCCTTCGATGCGTTTGTATGAGCCACGTGAACGACGCAACGACAAGTCCGACGGACCGATGAATACGCCATCTACGGAAGGAAGCGCAAGAATCTCGCGGACTTCCGCCAACGCCTGCGCGTCTTCGATCATGGCGAAACACAAAGTCTCGCAATCTTGCCGTTTCAGCCATTCGTCGTCAAAACCGCCGTAACCCGCCGTGCGGCCACCAGCAAAGCTCCGCGCCCCTACAGGAGGAAACTTGGCGAACGCGCAGATCTTCTCTGCGTGAGCCGCACCCTCTATGTGCGGAATTACGATCGCGTCCGCGCCAAAATCCAACGCTTGCTGGATCGGTTCACGAGACGGACCCAGCACTTTCGCGAACACTTTCAGCTCGAGACCCTTGAGCGCCGGAATGAAACGTTCCAGTGCGGCGAGATCAAAGGTTCCGTGCTCGATATCCAGAACCACCGCCCGGTATCCGATCATCGCCGCTATCTCCGCGGCGGCCAGATTTGGCCCGGACAACCACACAGCCGAACGCATTCGCAGGTCAAAGTCTTTCATGGAATTCCCCACTGAGTAAAAGGAAGATGGTGTTAGTCCAACTCGTGCGGCACGTCAGAACTTGTGGTTGATGCCGGCGCGCAAGAAAAGCTGATGACTGGACCTCGAGGCAGTCAGTCCGTTGATGGACGCAACCGCCGTGGTACCCGTCGAATCGATACCGCTCGCGTCCTGCGCAACGGCCAGAAGATACGCATCTGTCCGTTTCGAAAGGAAGTAGTCGAGCATGGCGTTCACCTGGTGATAATGCGCACGCTCTGCCTTTGTGAAATCGTACGATGCGTCCACCATCAGGGACGGCGTGATGTACTGCATCACGCTGACCTCGAGGTTATGAAACTTCACACTCCCGGCGTTCGGCGTCGACGACGTAGTGACGATGTCGGCGAAACTGGTATACGTGTACATCGCACCGAGAGTCGTTCCCTTAAACGTGTATTTGGTGGCAGTACCGAACACCGAATAGGTCCGCGCCGATGCATATCCACGATAAACCGGGCTCGTGACCGGATTGAGATAGGTTGTACCTGTGACGGGCGTCACGGTGCCGCCATAAGCTGCTGTCGCGGGATTTTTGACGTTTAGATACGCGGCGTTCAGGGTGAATCCGCCCGCGGTGTACCCGCCGCCCGTGCTGAAGATTCTGTTTTTCGTCGTACTGCCCGCCACTCCTCCCGGCGCGATCAGGCCGTTGAACGTGAAGCCGTTCAGATTCGGACTTGCATACTTGAAGGCGTTGTTTTCACGAAAGGCATCGTTCACGTTGTCGTAGTCTCCCGGGTGCGCGCCAGGGTAGCCCGCCCACTGATCAGAGGTCGCCAGCGCACCCAAGTAG
This sequence comes from Paraburkholderia caffeinilytica, assembly GCF_003368325.1. Lineage (NCBI taxonomy): Bacteria > Pseudomonadati > Pseudomonadota > Betaproteobacteria > Burkholderiales > Burkholderiaceae > Paraburkholderia > Paraburkholderia caffeinilytica. Next base: position 120,867 of record NZ_CP031468.1, read on the forward strand.
TTCGCAACCGAGTCGTACTGACGGCCTGCCGTGAACGTTCCGTAACGGCTGCTGAGGCCGACGAACGCCTGTCTTCCGAACATCAGGCCGCCCTGGCCGAGTGCACCTGAAAAACCATCGAAGCCATTTTCGAGCGTGAAGATCGCGGCCATGCCCCCATCCAGATCCTCGCGGCCCGTGAAACCCACCCGACTCCCCCATTTGACGCTACTGAGCGCTTGATAGGAAGCCTTGCCGCCGCGGTTGCTCGTGTAGTCGACACCATTGTCGATACTGCCGTACAAGATGACACTGCTTTGAGCAAAAACTGACGTATTGGCAATACCCGCAGACACCAGAACGGCAAGCGCGGCTTGCCTGAAAGCGAGATTCGATAAGCGCATTATATTTTGGATTCCTAATTACTTGTGAAGCATTCATTCTTCTAAGATTTTTTCCACGACGGCTACACGCGCATTCGTGGCAGTCGCAATGCGAGGAAGCCACCGATCAGCAGGCAGAGCGCGATGAGATAGAGCCCCCCCGAGATGTGATGAGTCGCATCCCGAATAATGCCCAGCACGAACGGGCTGATGTAACTTGGCACGCTCGAGATAGAATTGATCAACGCGATACCGACCACGGCCGCTTCACTTTTCAGAATCGACGTGGCAGATGACCAGAAGACGCCGAAGCACGACAAAATGCCAAGGTACGACAAGGCAAGCCCCGCGACTGCCACGACCAGCGAGTGTGCGAAGAACGCGCATACGAACAGGCCCAATGCGCCAGCGACGGAACCCATTGCGTAGTGCCATCTGCATTCTCCCCTCCTATCGGATGAATATCCGACCGCGATCATGCCTATGCCGGCGACTAGGTAGGGGATGGCCGTCACCAGCCCGTTCGTGACGAGATCGGTTACGCCCAGGTCCATTACGATCTGCGGAAGCCAGAACGAGAAGCCAGCGTTGCCCACGATCAGGAAAAGGTAGATGAACGTAAGCAACCAGAAAACACGCGAGCGAACCGCTGCACCGATGCCATTGGACATCCCGTGCGGCACCTGCACTTGCGCATCGACACGTATGGCGACCAGGGACCTCTCCTCGGCCGACAGCCAGCGCGCGTCTTTCGGCCGATTGTCCAGATAGAAATACGCCCAAATCCCGACCAGAACGGACGGAATACCTTCGAGCAAAAACATCCATTGCCAGCCACGCAGTTCGTGCGTGCCGTTGAACGTCCGCATGACGAAGCCCGACAGAGGCGCACCAATGATTCCTGACACCGGGATTGCCGCCATGAAGATCGCGATCATGCGGGCCCGCATGTCGGCCGGGAACCAGTATGTCAGGTAGAGAATGACGCCCGGCACCAAGCCGGCTTCAGCGACACCGAGAAGAAACCGCATGAGGTAGAAACTGGTGGACGAGTGAATGAACATCATGCCGGTGGACAACGCTCCCCAGAGGATCATGATCCGGCTAATCGTCACGCGTGCGCCAAAGCGATTCAGCATCACGTTGCTGGGCACTTCAAAGCACAAATACCCGATGAAGAATATCCCTGCGCCCAAGCCATAAACCCGATCGGAGAAGCCCAGATCTGCGCCAAACTGCAGCTTCGCGTAGCCGATGTTCACCCGGTCCAAATACGAAAGGACATACACCAGGAAAAGGAAAGGCATGATCCGAAGCGCGATCTTCTTGAAGATGCGGGCTTCATTCTCTGAAGAACTTACGCAACGAAGTCCGGCAGCAAGTGAACTCAATTTCGAATCAGACATTTTCCCGCCTAGATGCAGATGAATGGGAATGAGCGTCGTGCAATGCGTCGATGGTTACCGCCACTGGGCCACGGGAGCGATCGGGTGGTGGTGTTTCTTGGGCTAGCCTCTACGCGTATCGACGAGGGCGGTGGCTCCGGAGATATCGGGAAGCCGCTCGCCCTTTGCAAGCCGTTCCAGAAGCAACAGTTCCGCCTGCTGCATATCGAGCGCCATGCGGCCGATCTGCGCAGCGCGCCCCGCTTCGAGCACCACGACCCCGCTTTCATCGGCGAGAATGGCGTCTCCCGGATTCACGGACTGCCCGCCTACGCTGATCGGCACGTTGAAGGCGCCTTCGAGGCCAAGGATCTTCGTGGTGATCGGCGATGGTCCACGGCACCACACGGGCATTTCGCAGCGCCGGATTTCCGAGAAATCGGTCGCGACTCCATCGATCACGGCGCCCGCGACACCTGCGCGCTTCGCAGTATTGGTCACGACGCCGCCCCAACAGGCGTGCCGCGTATCCCCGCAACGCTCGATAACGACAAAATCTCCTGGGCGTAGATGCGGCAGGATGTAATGCAGCAAGGTCGAGTCAGCCCCCGGGATTCGCAGAGTAACAGCCGTCCCCGCGACACGACGCTCGGGCAACACCGCGCGGATCGCCGGATCGACGAAGCCACTGTGTTGCACGTGCCCAATCGTAGCCGTTTCAGCTTGCGCCAATAATTGGAGGGTTTCGGTATCAATTTGACGAGGCAGATCTTTCAGGATGAACATGGTGGCTGCCTCTTCACAGTACGTGGTGGCTGGCAACGGGGACATTGCGGCGAACGCTCGCGGTATAGTCATCGTCGAGCGTTGCGACGATGAATCCCACGCGGTCCGATGCCTGTGCAACCACGCTGCCCCAAGGATCGATCACCATGCTGTGACCCCAGCACGCTTTCGTGCCGTTGCCATGCGTGAAGACCTGACCGCAAGCCACAAAATAGGTTTGCGTCTCGATAGCGCGAGCACGCGACAACACTTCCCAGTGGTCCTTGCCCGTTTGCAGGGTGAAGGCGGCCGGCAGCACGATGATGTCGCATCCTTCGTCGCGCAGCTTTCTAAACAGCTCCGGAAAACGGATGTCGTAGCAGATCGCGCAGCCGACTTTCTGACCGTCGACTTCATAGGTCACGATTTCCGTACCGCGCCCGACCCGCGACGACTCGAGATAGGTGATACCGCCCGGAACTTCGACGTCGAACAGATGGATCTTCCGGTATTTTGCGATGACCTCACCGGTCGGGCCGAAGACAGCGGTGGTGTTGTATCGGGCGGCGCCCTCGCTTTCAACCACGCTTCCTGCGTGGAGCGTGACCTTCAGTTCCCGCGCCAGCGCGGAGAAGCGGTGGAAAATGCCCCCTTGCGGAAACGGCTCGCCGCTTTCCCGTTGGAGGGAATCGCTTGCGCTCAGGCAGGCGAAGTATTCAGGCAGCACGATCAGTGTTGCTCCGTCCGCGGCCGCGGCACGCACCAGGCGCTCAGCTTCTGCGCAATTGGCGTCCTTGTCGTCTTGTGAATTCATTTGGATTGCAGCAATTTTCATGGCGGTTCTCTGTTGGGATGATGTGTTGCTATCCTCCCGCCTTTGATCTTCCCCGTAAAACGAGAAAATCTATTCAAATTCTCAAATTTTTCCGATCAGTGCCCCACGGTACAATCTAAAAAGTGCCGAGTCGGACGTTTTCGGGGTACGCGAGCAGACCGGACGTGCGTGCCTTAACCCTTTATTGATCACTTGCTTAATTTTGGCGTGTCATGAACCTGCGTTTTCTCGAAACCTTCGTTTGGGCGGCCCGCCTTAATAGCTTTCGTTTAGCGGCAGAGAAATTGAACCTGAGCCAGGCGACGATTTCAGCTCGAATAGCGGCACTGGAACAAGAGCTGGGCATAAAGCTGTTCCAAAGAAGCGGTAGGGACACGAGCCTGACAGTGCAAGGTGAACGCGCGCTCACGGGCGCCGACGAACTACTAAGAGCCGCTGCCAAGTTTCGGCTCCAATTGAATGGACTTGAACACGCACGGGGAACGATTCGAATTGGCGTGATCGACGCAATCGCGTTCACGCTCCTTCCGCTGATCGTGGACCGATTGAATACGACCTACCCAAACGTCAATTTCGAGTTACATGCTGATACGAGCATCAACCTCGCACGGCAACTGACAGAGAGCAAGCTGCATCTGGCCTTGCTCATGGGTCCGGTTCACGGAACAGACATTGTCAGTCGCCCCATGTTCAACCTGTCTGCAACCTGGATCGCGGGTCCATCCTTTCCTAACGCAGAAACGCCGATCGATCTAGACGTTCTGGTCAGCCATCCCATCATTTCATTTCCAAAAGGCTCCGACCCGCATGAAACAATGCGAGGCTATTTTCGCCGAGACGTCTTCCAGGCAATGCGTGTTTATACGTCCAATTCCGTTGCCACAATTGTCAAGCTGGTCAGCGATGGATTGGGGGTGGCAGTTCTCCCGGAAGCAATCGTGAAAGACGAGATAACGAGCGGCAAGCTCCTGAAGCTCGACGTGATCCAACCATTTCCCGCGTTCGCTTTCCATCTTGCGTATGTCGACGCGCCGGAGACTTCGCTACCCGGACTCATTGCCGACCTAGTCAGCGCTGCAGCACATGACTACTGTCGGCAGGAAACTTCTCGAGTTGCTTGGGTTCCGTGAGTCGCCAGGTGCCACTCTTTTTTCATCGCTCTGTCGTAACACGGCGCGTAACCGCAGGGGCCCGCTCGCCGAACTTCTCTTCGGGGCGCACCCAGGTCTTCATCCCAAGCACGCTAACGGCAAGCCCCTCGGCGTGATCGCCAGCAGGCTGGGCATCATGAAGCCTTGCTCATGGTTGCCGGTGCCGCGACCCAAACGCTCAGTCGCTTGCAGATGAGACAGGTTGAACTCCGTTGTGTCCTGAACCGCCAGCACGATCGGCACCTGCCTCATGCGATCGAGCGTTTGCGCAATATGGGGCGCGAGGATGCCGTCCTTGTCGACCTGCGTATTATCGAAGAAACAGTAGGCTGGCTTAAGCGATTGTGGAAACCAACCGTTGCGGACTGCACGCGAGTCGGCGAGCCAGCGCAACAAGGCGCTGCGCCAGGCGTGCATCACCCAGATTCGCCTCCCCGAATTCGGCACTTGCCCAGTCACCCGTCTCGTTCTCGTTGACGAATTGCAACTGCCGTTGCGAACAGAATGGGCCGAAATCAACATCGACGCAGACTGTTTACAAGCGATCATCCATCACGCCGCTCACGAAGATGTGGGGCCTTATTGCAGCCGATACAGTCACTGCGGATCCCTATGAAATCCGCTGACTCGCCCCTCATTGGCGTCACGAGCTAAGGGCTCTTATGCACATTCAGGTTTAGCGAGTTCAGGTCCAACCTGTCTAGTCATCACATTCGACTGCCGACGCAACCTTTCGACGTGCCATCCTGTGTAAAACGTAAACTCCCTACGCAGCGCTAAACCGTTCAGGCTTTGCGCGTGGTCGCGGATCGCCTTATCGCCCGTCGTAGGAGCACTTTCGACGAAGAGCTTGGGATCCTGGTCCCACTCAGCCTCAGTGACGACCTATTACGGCCGGATCGGCCAGATGGCATCCAGATGACCATGCATGTGAGAAGGGACATCGAAATGGACCGAGTAGTGATCATATAGTTCTCACAGCGCGGCGGCGGCACATCGCGATGCTGCCGCCGCGACCCCTACGGGATTCGCATCCTCCTTGGAACTCGCCAATGTCGGACCCGAAAGCAAGCCCATGGCTTGTGCCGGCGCTTGGATTCGTCGCAGCCTTGTAGCCCAAAGGGCACCACTCTTTGATCAGAACCTGTGACGGATACCTAGGCTGGCGATTTCCTGCGAGCGCGACCCCGATGGGTAGTCGTAGTCGGCCACCGTGGCTGTCGCGCCGGTGCCGGACGCACGCTGATATGCACCGACAACATAAACGTCCGTACGTTTGGACACACTATAGTCAGCGCCGAGCGAAACCTGGTTGTACGAAGCCGACGGTCCGTTCCCCGAAGCATGAGTGAATGTGTAACCCAGGCCCAGCAGCGTAGCCGCCGTCAGTTGATAGCTCACAAAACCTGCACCAACGTCGTAGTGCTCGGTGAAGCTGAACGTCGAGAATGCATCAGGCTTGTACTGGGCATTGCTATACCGCAAACCAGCAGTGAACGGGCCGCTCACGTACTGGCCTGCAATTGAGACGATGCGGATTGACATCGCCGATTGGTACGGCAGGTTAATCGAATTGAACGTACCGTCCGACGTTGCACCGGCACTCCAGCTCCCATTCCGAGACGCTGCCGAGCCCGCATTGTCCATGCGAAGGTAACCTGCGGCGAGGCTAAAAGGGCCATTAGAGTAGCTAGCCGCTCCCGACCATGTCTGCCCCGATCCAGTTGAACCTGCAACCCCGCCGAACGCATACATGGCTTCGACCTGGAAGCCCGCGTATGTTTGCGACGTGTACTTGACTGCATTGTTTGTACGCGAGCTGTTATCGTTGTTATCGACATCGCTAGGCGTCGAAAATGTAGAGCCCCAGTAGTTGTCAGCGGTGAATTGCTGAACTTGGTCAACGACCGGGTCGTACTGGCGGCCAACGGTCACGGTGCCCCAATGGTCACTCGCGAGCCCAACGAACGCCTGGCGACCGAACTGGCGACCGCCTTGATTGAGCCTACCTGTGTTCGGGTTGAACCCGCTCTCCAACTGGAAAATTGCCCTTAAGCCACCACCAAGGTCTTCTGCGCCTTTGAGTCCCCACCGCGGGCCCTGCAGGTTGCCACCCGCCATACCAATAAAGTTCGCGTCGCTGCCTTTGTTGTCAGTCGTGTTGTGCACGAATTGCAACGAATCGTCGATCACACCATACAACGCGACACTGCTCTGGCCATATGCCGTATTGATGGCACAGACAAGCGCAAACGGAATGACCGACAGTCTGATATTTATCATTTTCATCTCCAAACAATAATTTTTTATATATTTAAATTGGCACTAATCGTATATAGTACTTCTAACAAATTAGCGATTATCGTATTACATACATAAACCTAATTATCTTTTTTAACTAATATCTATAGCAGGCTTCATTATGAATACACCACAGCCCGACAACCTTTCAGTTGTCAAGTGATTCGCACTAGTCACTCCATCGCCCAAGATTTGCTGTGAAAGCGGCCAGAATGGCAGCTTGATCGTCTTGTTTCTAAGTCGCGTCGTTAGTTGAAGTCCCTACCTGACTGACATCCGAAACGGCTGGTCTAGCCCTCCGTAAGTCGACATGCGTTCGCCAAAGATAGTTGTCTAAGGCGCACATGGGACTTCGACTGTGTGTCACGAATAAGTTACATGCGAATTTCGTCGAGCAACGTCTTTTTTCCGTTTTTATAATTGAATATTGAGACTACTCCGTGGAGCAAGTCACCCCTCGGATCAAACGCAATCGGACCGGTAACGCCCTTATAATCAGTACCTTGCATAGCTGCGAGGATTTTTTCCGGATTTGTCGAATCAGCGCTTTTCATGGCTTTGACTACGACGTTCACGGCGTCGTAGGAGTAAGGGGCATATGAGACAACCGGTATACCGAAGCGCTTCTGATACTTTGCCGCAAATTCAGCGCCACCAGACATTTTTCCAAGTGAGATTCCAGGCGACGAGCAGATGACGTTATCCGTTGCGGGACCCGCTAACTCGGACAAGGCCTCCGTACATACTCCGTCTCCGGCCAGAACCCTTGCATGCATGCCTAGCTGCCTCGCTTGCTTGGCGAAGGCCCCCCCTGTCGCATCCATCCCACCGAACATAATTGCATCGGGGTTTTCGCCTTTAATTTTTGTCAGAATTGCACGGAAGTCGATCGCTTTGTCGTTGGTCGCGTCACGTGAAACGATCTTCAGTCCCAGCGATTGAGCGGCGTTTTCGAATTCCCGAGCCAGCCCTTGTCCATACGCAGTTGCATCGTCGACGATCGCGACGGTCTTCAACTTCAATGTGGTCGCCGCATACTTCGCAAGCGCTGGTCCTTGCTGCGCATCGGTGGCAACCACTCGGTAGGTCGTCTTGAAGCCTTGTTGCGTGTAGGTAGGATTTGTTGCGGACGGCGAAATCTGGACGATATGGGCGTCGCTGTAGATCTTCGATGCGGGAATCGATGTGCCCGACGTTCCATGGCCGACAATCGCGACTACGTGTTCGTCAACTAGCTTCTGCGCGACCTGCGTTGCGATACGCGGATCACCCGCATCGTCCTGTGAGTCAAGACGAAGCAAAACCTTTTTGCCTTGAATCACGAGACCTTTACTATTGATCTCCTCTACTGCCATGAGCGCGCCATTTTCCTGATCCTTCCCCAAGTGGGCGATGCTACCGGTTGTGGGCGCGACGTTCCCGATCAGAACGACTTCGTCACTCCACGCGGGATTAGAAATCACAACACTAATCACCACAGATGCGAGTTGATACTTGTTTCTAGAAATACTCATTCCAATTTTCTCCAAAGATTGGGGAAACTACGGTACAACAATGAAATTTGGGTACACCTTGCGATGACCTCAGAGGATGTAAGTCACCCAGACCAAGTGCAGCCCACTTGTGACTCGCCTAGAATCGCGCCTCAGAGGCTCAGAAAATCTCGCGCGACCCCGAGAACCTCCCGAATCGCCGCTTTTCAGCGAGACGGAGAACAGCGTCGCGCGCTCCTACTGATGCGGGACGGAGCCAAACATTCAACTAACGTTTTCTTGATTCCCGTATTCTCGTCTGGTGCCTAATCTGTAAGCTGGACTACCAGTGACACCTATACTTCAAGTCTCAGTCCGGAATTGCGTGTGGAACACTCCCCCAGCCAACACCGCCTTTCCCGCTCGGTTTCACTGTGCAAGAGCTCTGACATGAAAACCACACGTTGATTGCGGAGACCTCGCCTCCCAAAAATCTGAAACAGCAATACGCGGTGGAGTCAGACTAAATTTTTCATCTTCTTGTTTCGTTATACTAATAAAATTGATGGAGAGTTTTTTGAACAGGCCAGAATGAGTGCCTCAAACGCAGACCGCTGTTGAATTCAATTGCATAGCGCCCATGTCGCCATAATCTGGCGCGTATCGGGATGGGAGCAGACGTTCGCGCAGACACCGCACTGCAGCGCGAGCGCCTTGGGCATCCTCGCACTCTGCTCTGACCTGCCAGCGGAACCGAAGGGTGTCATTGCAAGCCTCATCTGTAACCATCATCTTTGGCGCCGTGTTGAGTCGCGGTCTCGCGGAGGTAGAAGCAAACGAGCCGGAAACCAGCACGCGCGATTGTCGTATATCATCCAGCCCTGCTTTCTGTATCATGAACGTAGCATTGCTGTCCTATGTTTAAAACTCTAACATTTAAAGCTTATGGTTCAACAACTTTTTGTGTCGGGACTTACCCCGATCAGCGGGTTGAGCGCGCCCGAGGCAATCGTGCGCCGACTCACTGAGGCGATCATCGCGGGCGAGTTGAAGGCGGGCGACCAACTGCCACGCGAGGACGAGTTGGCCCGGGTGCTGCGAGTCGCACCGATGACGCTACGCAACGCGCTTGCGTCACTTAGAGAGATGGGCCTATTGGTCACGACTCGTGGGCGATACGGCGGCACCTTTGTCGCGAGTGACATCGGGGAGAAACTACGGAAAGCCGCCAAGTCCAACATAATGACCAAGCAGGAACTACGTAGCCTGACGGACTGGCGTCGAGCAATTTCCGGGGAAGCATGCTATCTCGCTGCGGAGCGCGGAAATCAACGAGACTTTTCAAACATACAATCCGCTGCCGAAGAATTCTCCAAATGCTCATCGGACGTCTCTCTCCGGCGACTGGCAGACGCTCGCTTGCATACACTGATTGCAGAGGCGTCCAAGTCGGCAGATCTGGTGCGCCAAGAGATCCATATTCAGGAGCAACTTAACTCCATTATCCTACCGCTGACCACTCCCTCGCTTGTAGGAAACACTCGCTCCATGCATCATGATTCCCTCGTTTCAGCCATCGTCGAGAGGGACGCCGACGGTGCAAGGCGGGAACTTATCGCCCACGTCGAATCGACGTTCGACTGGTGTGTCAGCTTGATGATGTCGAGGCAGACCACCAACAATTGACGCTACCACGTGACGCAGATGACCCATCTCGGTGCGCCAGGCAGCAGGCGCGGCAACACCGCCCCTGTCGCCTGCAATGCCCGGGTTCAACCGTTTAATGAGAAGACAGCGTAGCGTGTAGCTTCAGCGCTTCCGCTTGCAAACCATTGCTTCCGCGCACACGCGTCCAATCGCACCGAGCAGCAATACCTTTGTTTGGCAGGTCCGGCATCCTTCTGCACGACAGGGCGCTGCCGAACTCAATTCCGTCGGAGATTGCCGGCACGTGCAGTTGACAAAGCGCTGACCGAGATCGTCGGTGGCTACGGAGCCATGTGCACGACCACTTCTCGAATGCGAAGCCAGCAAAGCTCGCCATTCACGGACGGGACGCTCCCCCAATCACGCACTGAGTCTACCAATTCGACGATGAGATGTTTGTTCAGTAGAAGTCTAACGACTTCGCTTCCATCGATAAGAAGCCCAGACGAATATGAACCAAAGCGGCGAGACGAGAAGCGCAGCGCGCGTGTCAGCTCTAATCGCGAGCAAGCACAATACAAGAAGAAGAAAAACGAGTGTAACCACAGCGGCAGCTGCACCGCCAGGGCTGCGGAAGCGTGACAGACGGTGAACGTCCGGACATTTTCGCGTGTAGGAGATGTAAGCGGCGAGAATCATTGACCAGGTGAAGATCACGAGAATCGCTGAGACGGTCGAAACTAGGGTGAAGACGGTCATCACCTCGGGGATGATGACCAGAAGCAACAATCCCACAAGCATGCACATACCTGAGAAAATCAGGCTAAAAACCGGCACGCCGTTCGAAGATAGTCGGCCGAACGCTACTGGCGCGTTCTTCCACGCCGCCAGACCAAATAGCATTCGACTACCAGAATAGACGCCGCTATTTGCGGATGAGGCTGCGGAGGTCAAGACGACGAAGTTAATGATACTTGCAGCGGCAGGAAAACCTGCGAGTTTGAACAGCTCGACAAATGGACTGCGAGTGGATGGAACGTATTGCCAAGACACAACGCTGATGATGCACACCAGCGACAGGACGTAAAATAAAAGGATCCGCGCTGGGATCGTATTGATCGCCTTCGGCAGAGTCTTTTCGGGGTCTTTGGCCTCTGCTGCTGTCGTTCCGATTAGCTCGGTGCCAGCAAATGAGAAAATGGCAATCTGGAATCCAGCAAAGAACCCGGTAATGCCGTGCGGAAATATTGTGCCGGGGGCCGCCATATGCGAAAACGAGGCGACGACACCGTTCGGCGAAGTGAATGACGTTGCGATCATTACAAGTGCAGTAGTGACCAGCGCCACAATCGCCACGATTTTTACGATCGCCAACCAGAACTCCACTTCGCCAAATATCCTTACCGCCATCATGTTCAGTGCAAGAAGAAGCGCCATCGTGAAAAGAGCTGGCAACCACGCAGGCACACTCGGAAACCAATACTGGACGTAGCCAGCGACCACAACGACGTCGCCGATCACTGCCACACTCCAGCTCAACCAATAGGACCAGCTCAGTACGTAACCGGCGCGAGGCCCAAGATAGATGCCAACAATATCCGCGAATGACCGAACCCGCGAATCGGACAGCAGGAGCTCGCCCATCGCTCGCATCACAAAAAACAGGAAAAATCCGATGATTGCATAGACGAGAACAATCGATGTTCCTGCGAGCTCGATTACCTTACCGGAGCCCATAAACAGCCCTGTACCAATCGCACCTCCAATTGAAATAAGCTGCACATGTCGATTATCGAGTTTGCGCTCAAGGCTTTGGCGATCAACCTCATACAAATCAGTTGTACTATCATTGCGTGTAACACTAGTGTCCATCACATGTCTCTGTATTTCGTAAAACGTTAAATGTATTGGCAGATCATTTCTATACTGAATTGTCGATACTGCTATGTGAGGTTCGAGAGAAATGAGGTCGAAGGTCTGCCTGTCCGTATCGTGCTCTGGCCACCGTCTCGCTTGTTTGTCCAAGCAAAAACAACGACGACACACATCCGTCCTGCCGGAGTACCACGACTAATCCGGACGTTTTGGTTCTCGATGGCACCAGGTCGGCCACACCCTTGCCCGCCAGAGATTTTTGGCCGCGTACCTCCCTGACGGCGCATCCTCTCCGTACCACCGTACGGCGTCCTCAAGCTGACGCCCACGCAGGAAACAATCTGCTGTTCACTGTGAATTGCCCAGGGCCATCAACACGCGTGGCGCCGTTCGAGGATAAGATAGTCCGTACGTTTCTCCAGTGGTATCGCGTTATGCGTCGATCTTATCGACTGGTCGCCGGTAGTCTTCCATGGCGTCGCAACCAGTCGAGTTGGATCAGGCAGACACGACCCGTGCTCCCTCGATCTTTCTCGACCCCTTCCGTCGCTCAGATAGGTTAAGCACGGGTTCTCTCGCTCGAACTGAGCGTCAATATATTGACATCCAATCGGAGGACCAGTCAGGCTGTCCAAAATCCGACATCGATGCAAATAATCTCCAGAATGAGTACAGTGAGTATCGACGACTGCTACTTGCGATCGCTATTGCCACGTGTATGTGCGATCTAAATAAGGCTCAAAACGGTCGCCTTTGCGATGCGCGGCGGAAAGTAGGTCGCATGTTTTTTGTGGCCCTACGATTCCCGCAACCTACTTGCATGGATCTCACGGTGAACCACCGGCGACAAAAATATGTAACTCTAGTTACCCTATTGATTGAACGTCGAGTTCAGCATGAATATTCATGCACGCGGAACTCACGTCTACTCAGAAAATAGCGACGCGGATGGCTTTCGCGTCGATACCGTCAATGAACCTGTATCAACATGACACTCGACGTTCTGCGTAGGTAGCGCATTGCAGCGCGAATGACTCGAGGATTCGTCCAATTTGCGCCTGGTCGGCCATCGGATCCTCAGGGTGCCATTGCACGCCAACTCCCCAGGCTTCTCCCTTTAGCTCTATCGCCTCGATAATTCCGTCGGGAGCAACCGCGGCGACTCTCAACTCATTGCCTAACGTGCCTATCGCTTGATGATGCGCAGATCGAATCTCAATGTCCTGTTCCCCGAAAATTGACGAAAGTCTCGTCTCGGGCAGGATGCGAACGCTATGCCCGGTCAGCGCAGAATTGTCTTCGGCGACATTGTGTACAGTACTGGGGCCAATGTCCTGAAGCAACGTGCCTCCTTGAGCAACGTTCAACAACTGCATACCACGGCAGATCCCGAAGATCGGCATCTGCACTTCGACGGCGCGGCGCAAAAGGGAAATCTCGAATTCATCCGCATTTGGATTGATTCCGTACGAGCAGACACTTTCCATGCTCTGACCATACTGTGCCGGATCGACATCGGCTCCGCCAAGAACTATCAGCCCGTCGTATAAGTCGGCCAGAACTTGGGGCTCGCAGTTGGGCGCAACCGCGTTGACCGCGTGCCCCGTCACACCGACGATCAAAAGCTGGTCATGCACGCTGTCCGCAAGAGTCTGTAGCGTGGAATTGAGCTGTGGTGTCGCAAGCGGTGAACCAAAGGAGCCGGAAACCAGTACCCGCAATTGTCGCGGAGAGGGCGTATCAGATCGCTGTTCCATCATCTCGTGGGCAAGTATTTGATGGATAAAACTCTAACATATAGATGTTATCTTTAAAAACGCTTTTATACCAGGGCTTACCCCGATCGCGGTGGAACAGGTGGGGCTACGCAAGAGACTCATTCGCTAAGCAAAGATCCGCCCCTCAAATAACGCACAACCAGTGATGTTCCCGCTCAAGTACATGTGTCTTGCTGATTTCTGATACTACCCACCGTTTCGGCTGCATAGATCGGGAGTTCTCCAACTACTCCGCCGAGTTCACCATGCTACCGTCAACACACCCGCGTCAGCCCACGCTCAATGCGTGGCACCTTTGGGGTTGTGTCTGCCCCCGGAATGGTGCGCTCTCGAAAATGGTTTATGGTGCGGCTCCCACAGCACGGAAGCCGCGATTTTCCAGTCGTCGTCTTTGGGACCGTTGTACGAGCGCTGGAATAGACAATCGCCTTTCAGGAGATGCATGGAAATTACACTCGGCGCGTTGATGTGCCGCGACCAATTCATCGAGCGGGGCCGTGTGAAGCTGATGATCGTAAAGTGCAAGCAGTCGTGCGGTCGGTTGAACTGCATTCGATTTCAAACTGTAATGAGACCCGAGGCTGCGGGACATTGCGAGTTCACCTAGGTTGAGATCCGCTTCGGTGTATATCGACAGATCTCCGTTACCGAAGCCGGCGTCAAACAAATAAAATGATGCAAACATTGTTCGAACGATGACTCCCAAATGGAATGCGGTGCCGTGCTCAGTACGTAGAGCACTGAAACAGAGATGATTTCGAAGCGACAGATCGATAATCGCCGCAGCGGAAAGCCTGACGGCCACCCTTTGCGTGGTGTTCCGGACGCGTAGTGCCATGTCGAGTAGGAGGTAAAGATTCGTGCAGATGCGAGACCACTGTCACAAACGGCAGCGAAAGGCGGAATCCACGCTTCGCACCGGTTTTGCCCTACAGGAATCGTAGGGCCGGCGTCGCATGAGTGACAGTGTCTAGCGGCATGGAAATCCCAGCAGCTCGCCCTTCCCAGTCCAAAAAAACGCTCACAAGAAGGCGCCCAAACGGCGCGACGCACTGCGCTACAGCATTCGGCGGATACCTCGCTATCGCTGGTGTGTGCCTTCTTCAGCTCATCTAGAGAAAGCCATCTGATTAATTTCCGGAGAACCTCTAACGTTTTTCGTTTGCATGAAAAACACATCCGGATGAATTACGTAAGATCAACCGCACGCAATTGGTAATCTTGTTTTCACGAACTTTTTTAGATATTTCTTAAACCGTTCCGCCTGATAGCAAAAAGCTCTAATTAAACTAAATTCCAGCTTGACATTCTTTTGATGGAAATAATGGAATCAACTCAAAAATCACCAGAAAAATGATCCGTGTCAATCACAACTCCATCCGGCTCAAGGAGCGCACACGCTGTTTTCAGTAAATTTACAAGCTGTCGGAGATTTCCTGGCCACGGATGCTGGCGAATTGCTCTGACAGCTAAAGGAGTAAGCGTGATTTCTGATCGGCCTCCACAATGAATTTTCAAAATCTTGTCAACCAATAACATTATGTCCTTCCTATCACGTAGAGGTTGGAGAAACACTTCTACCCGACCGAAGAAGCGATATAGGTCTTCAGAAAACTCCCCCCTGGATACAGCCGCACTTAGATTAATACTCGTTGCACAGATAACTTTTGTTTTCATTACCCCGCACTCGGGAGCCGACGAAGCCATCTTTTCCACCACAGGAAGCAAGCGTTGCTGGATTTCCTCAGACATCTGGTCAACGTGATCCAAAAACAGGATTCCAGCACCGGTGCGATCCATTTTAAGAATGATATTTTCCGGGCTCAGAGGTGGCTGATTTGGTTCGTATCCAAGCAGCATTTTATGCAAAGAATTTTCTTGCATTGCTGAGCAGTCAACCACGCAAAGCGGCCTGTTGGACCAGGGTGAGATTGCGTGCAGAGCACCCACAAACGCCGTCTTTCCAGTACCAGTTTCACCGCCGACTAGCAAAGAACCAGCGCGCGCAAATGCTGTGAATACTGGCTCCATACAAGGGACTGTGTCGCAGTGATTGCTTGAGCAAAGGCAGCGATTTGGGTAGGCGATTTCAAAGTAGGCGCGCTTAGGCCGCGACCGCCGCCGAGTCCCGTCCCCTTCTTTTACAGTGAGAAAGTTAACTCTATCCATACTTGGCAAAGTTCGATAAATAGCGTCACGATCTGACCTCAATTCTTTGGCTTCGCCGTCGCCCTCCGACCCTTCTCAGATCCGAGGGCAACCCTACTTTTTAAAAGAACCCTAGAGGTTCTTGACTGTAGTTGACAAGCAGATTTTTCGTTTGCTGGTAGTGATCGAGCATCATCTTGTGATTCTCGCGGCCAATGCCCGACTGCTTGTAGCCGCCGAACGCTGCGTGTGCCGGATAGGCGTGATAGCAGTTGGTCCATACGCGGCCCGCCTGAATCTGACGGCCGAAGCGATAGGCGCGCGTGCCGTCGCGCGTCCACACGCCGGCGCCGAGGCCGTAGAGTGTGTCGTTGGCGATCTCGAGCGCTTCCTCTTCGGTCTTGAACGTCGTGACCGACACCACCGGCCCGAAGATCTCTTCCTGGAAGATGCGCATCTTGTTGTGGCCGCGGAACACAGTCGGCTTCACGTAATAGCCTTTGCTCAACTCACCGCCAAGCGTATTGCGTTCGCCGCCAATCAGACATTGGGCGCCTTCCTGTTTGCCGAGGTCGACATACGAGAGAATCTTTTCCAGTTGCTCCTGCGATGCCTGAGCACCAATCATCGTCTTGGTGTCGAGCGGATGCCCTTGCGTAATTGCCGCGACGCGCTTCAACGCACGTTCCATGAAGCGGTCGTAGATCTTTTCATCGATTAGGACGCGCGACGGACACGTGCACACTTCACCCTGATTCAGCGCGAACATCGCGAAGCCTTCGAGTGCTTTGTCGAAGTAGCTGTCGTCAGCATTCATCACGTCGGCGAAGAAAATATTCGGGCTCTTGCCGCCGAGTTCGAGCGTCACCGGAATGATGTTCTGGCTCGCGTACTGCATGATCAGGCGGCCGGTCGTGGTCTCGCCGGTAAACGCGATCTTGGCGATGCGCTTGCTGGAGGCGAGCGGCTTGCCGGCTTCAAGGCCGAAGCCGTTGACCACGTTCAGCACGCCCGCGGGCAGCAGGTCGTGAATCAGTTCGACCAGCACGAGAATCGACGCCGGCGTTTGTTCGGCTGGTTTGAGCACCACGCAGTTGCCGGCGGCGAGCGCGGGGGCGAGCTTCCACACGGCCATCAGGATCGGGAAATTCCACGGAATGATCTGGCCGACCACGCCGAGCGGTTCATGAAAGTGATAGGCAACCGTGTCGTCGTCGATCTCGGAGATCGAGCCTTCCTGCGCACGCACGGCGCCCGCGAAGTAGCGGAAGTGGTCGATGGCGAGAGGAATGTCCGCGGCCATGGTTTCGCGCAGCGGCTTGCCGTTGTCGATCGTCTCGGCTACGGCAAGACGTTGCAGGTTAGCTTCCATCCGGTCGGCAATGCGGTTCAGGATGTTCGCGCGCTCGGTGGTCGAGGTCTTGCCCCACGCAGCTTTCGCGCGATGCGCGGCGTCGAGTGCGAGTTCGATATCGGCTTCGCGCGAGCGCGGAATCGACGTGAACGGTTCGCCCGTAATTGGAGAGATGTCGTCAAAGTACTCACCGCCAACCGGCGTTACCCATTCACCGTCAATATAGTTCGCGTACTGCTTCTTGTACGGGAATTCGGTGGTCAGATATTGCATTTCCGCGTGATTCATCTATCGCTCCCAAGGTAAACTTGCCTATTGCGTTGATTTTCCGACCTGGGATCAGCTTTAATCCTGGGGAAAGGCGACATGCATCCGACAACGCATCGAATGAACAGGTTACCGACCTTGCTCCGCTGTGGGTATCAAAAATCGGCAATGTATTCGCCCCAGTTTCGGCGCGGCTGCATCGGCGTTCCCCCGATTTGTGTCGGTTTGTGGGCAGTCTCTTCTATGCGAGGAAACAGCTCCGTCCTGTCGTTCTGTTCGCAGCAGCGGACACATAAATTGAGGTCCAGTGCAATCCAGCATCATGTTCGTCGAAATCAGCAAAGTGGGGGTTTAAGCACGTAGTCCATTGTCTGTCTAAGAGCACACGTGGGAGAGACGAGCCACGAAGGCGGATATAGTACGGATTCCTCATGATACTACCGGACTACAGCTGCTGGCTTTGCGCTGTCCCCATCAGCCGATTCAATCGAGCACGCCCGATCGCCGCGGCGAACGAGTCTACGCACCCAAGGCGCAACTGCACCACGATGGCCCCCGGAAGCGGCGCGCACGTTGAAGGCAGCAGTGTATGCATGTTCGAGTAGTGCGGCGGCCTGATCGAGCAGCACGCGGCCAGCAGCGTTGGGGCGCAGTGGCCTCATCTCACAATCGAATAGAGCTCCGCCATGTTCCACTTCGAGGGATTTGCTGGACTGGCTGATCGCGCCTTCCGCCCCCAAGCGCACGCGCGGCTTCGATCATCGACGCTGCTTCGCAAACGATGACAAACGCATGCAAGGCCCGCAGATCGGCGAATGGCGTGATCCCCCGCATGGCACCAAGGCAATTGTGTTATACCGCGCTCACCTAATTCGAACGGATGTTTGGGCGGAAGGAGGTCCGCGCGGCACCAGATCGAATGACGCATGAAGCGAAAAAGTTGCGATTAATATTCGTCGTCATACGGCTTACTTTGAATGACCACGATATGGCCCCAGTGCCTCTTTCGTGCGTATCGTCACGCGCGTTTTTTTGGCGAGGTACACTGATGTCCAAAGCGGTGTAGAAACAGAAATTGCATCCGCAAACCGCATTCGAATGAGGATGCCGGGCCATGGCAACGAATGATTTTCCAATCTCTTCCGAAAGCGCATTTGGCACCGAGTCGATCTCGGCGTCGGTGACGCATGCCCTTGCTGCGGATGTCTTTGAGCAAGCCGACAATTTGCCGGAATGGCGCCAGTCGTACTGGCAGTTGACCAACGGCAGGTTTGCTGGGGAGACGTGGTCGGTGAGCACCGCAGGGATGCAGATCTTTCGAGAACAAATGAACCGCTCTGTCGATCAGCATGGCGAAGCGCCCGTCGGACGTTTAGTTGTCGGCGTCGGCAATCGCTTGATCGGTGAAGGGTTTTGGGGCGGCCGAGGTCTTCATCAGGACAGCGTGTTGCTGCTGACTGACGGCGCTGAGCTTACTTTCAAGACGCCCACAGAATCCGACTTTTCGTTTATGACCGTTAGCCAAGAATTGCTCGGCGAATCGTGTTCGTCAGTCGAACTGGAGTCGCTTGAGAAGGTATTGAGGGTTCGGCCGGCGGCAGAGCGTGTATCGCCAGTTCACGCCGCGAAGCTGCGGACGATGCTCCTCCTCGCGTTGGACGGGACGGTAGACAAGCACGCGTGCGCCTTTGATTTACTGGCCAGTGACCTTTGCCTTGCGGCGCTTGCCGCGCTGGGTACGCCCAGCGTCGAACGCGTAGCACGGACCACCCAACGCGTTCACCGATACATCGTCAACGCCGTTCGCGACCGCATTCTCGCCGACCCCGGCAGCCCGCCTACTGTGAGCCAGCTTTGCATTCAGCTGAACATTAGTCAGCGCAGCCTGCACCATGCATTCCATCAGGTGCTGGACATCAGCCCAGTCAAGTATCTCCGAACGGTTCGCCTGCATCTTGCGCGACGCGCTCTACGCGCATCGCCGCCCGCGCCGGGACGCATTCAGCAGGTCGCACTCGACTGCGGCTTTTGGCACCTCGGCATGTTCGCCAAGCAGTACTTTGAACTGTTCGGCGAATTGCCATCCAAAACATTGCTGTTGCCGCATTGAGATGCCATTGCGGCAACGCGCCCGATTGCACGATTTTCCAATCCTTAACTGTTGCTCCTTGACACGCTGTATTGCGAGCATAGTTGAGGCCGTGCCAGCCAGCAGTAAACAGGTAAAGCCCGCCCGCGAGCCGTTGATCCGCGCTCCACGACAGCGAATGAACGAGTATCCACGCAATGCCGCCGAGAGACGGGCGTGCAGCAGAGCGGCATAGCGCCATGTCGAATGCATAGAGCGGCGAGGAAAGGCATAGTTCGAGACCGAGGATTGCGACCGGGGTCACGCAAAGCATCCAGAAGAGCGCCGATCGCGTTGCAAATGGTCTTTGATTGCGAAAAGCTAGGACAAGCCACGTCCCGCTAAGCAGCATCGAAGCGCTCATTGCTGAAAGCACGACGGCGCTCCTCATCGCGAGTGCATGCACGACCGGGATCATCCACACGACGCTGATAGTAGCGAAGGCCAACGCGGCAAGCGTGCTCCATAGTTTCACGTATGTGCTGCAATTCGCGTGGCCTGCGTCGCCCTCTGCATCCATTGCCCCGGCAGAACATGCTCCAGAGAAAACGAGGCTGGGTACAACGTGGTGAAGCAACACGCTTTGGACTGCATGAATCCAAAGCGCTTGTCGCGCGAACTCGTTGACGACGCCACACTGCGCAATCAGCAGCAAAAGCGCTCCACATACGACGCGCCCGTGCGGCCTGAACGAGAGTCGACGCATGTTCGAACGCCGTTGTGGAGTCAGCAGCTCCCACCGGGCTGACACTCCCGTGAGGACACGGCTTTGATTTAGAACAGGCATTCGACTCTCCACGCAAGTGCTCTGCGCCCCTTATTTCGCACTATGGCAGCAACTCGAACCGCTCCCGCCACTTGCGCTAACACTCTTGCTATCTTTGCCACCCGGCAGATCCATTGCAGGGTTGGCTGCAAAGAAGTTATTCGGCTTGAGCTTGAAACCGACATACTCGACCGGCATCACCGGGAAATCTTCGGGCTTGCAGATATGGGTGTGGCCGAAGGTATGCCAGAGAACGAGATCCTGGTTCTCAATGCTGCGATTCTGCTTTACATAGGCAGGAAGCCCATCGCCGCCCTTGTGCTGGTTCGGATATTCCCCCGAACCGTACCGCTCGCCCGGAGAGTAACGCGTGACCCACACATGCTTCGATGCAAAGCCGGCCCGTTGATGGAAATAGCTTCCGGGCTGCGCAAGCATGACGGGATTCTGCTCGGCGACAAGCTTGTAGCCTGGATGATTCCCGGCGGCATTGCGCACGTTGGGGTTGATAATCTTCCAGAAACGTCCGGTTTGCCCGTTCGCTTCGCGGCAGGCGTCGAGCTCGTTCTTGAACGTCGTCGTCACTGCGTCGAAGACATTTCCATAGCGGTTCCCTTCCCCGACCGGTCTCGGATGGAAGTCTGTCTCCACCACTGAATTCTGCTCGCCGTCGACCATCATGTGCAAACGCGCGCTGAAGAAGTGCTGGTGGCTAGGTCCGTATATATCCGCGGCGACCTTTCCGCCGTTCTGAACCTCTCCGGGTACAAGCGCAGCCGTCTGGATGATGCCGGTCAGCTTCGCCTCGAGCTGGATCGTGCCGTCCTGGTAGAGGTACCAGAAGAAGCCATAGTCGTAGTTGGCGACCGTACAGAAGAAACTGATAACAAGGCGCCGCGAGCGACGCATTTCGAAGACGCCGGTGCGAAACTCATAATGCTTCCAGAGCGTGCCGTAATCTTCCTCGTGCATGCAAATGGCATTCTTCATGACGAATGCCTCACCCAGATCGTTTACCGCGGGCACGTCGAAATAACGGATCGCGCCGAGGCAGTCACAGCCAAGCTCGAGCGAATTAGCGAGTCGGCCGAGTCCATATTCGCCGCCGTCGAAAGCGCATTTCCAGAAGTGATTGAGTTCGTCGCTCGAATATGGCACGCCCATGTCGGTCACGCTCGCGCGATAGATAATCGGCCTGACCTCCTCGCCATCGTGGTAACTGAGGTTATGAAGCACAAGGCCCTCGCGCGGCGTGAAGCCTACGCGGAAGTCCCAGTTTTGCCATGACACTCTCCAGCCGTCCACCGAGAATGTCACACCTTCGGGCTGCGTGATGTGCAGGGGCTTCAAGCCGTCGCGAGGCGCGCCGAGCGACGGCGTATCGTAGTTGCGTTTTGTCTTCGGGATCGGTACGTTGCGACCGTCGTCAAGCAGGTCGATAACCTTTTCCTCGTTCAGATCGATGATCGCGACCAGACCTTCAATCGGGTGCGCGTAGCCGTTGTCGGTGATGACATCACGGTAGAACGCGACTCCGCGCATCAGGCGGCGACCGCGATAACGCTCCTCATCGCCGAAGTAGCCAAAGGACCATGGATCGATCTGCACGTTGGCAATGTCCTCATCGGTCAAACCACGCCGCTTCACCGCAGCCCGCCATTCGGGATCTTCCTGAACTATCTTCACGCAGAGGTCGAATTCCTCCACCATGATCGGCGCCTGACCCGTAACTTCTGTATCGAGCGCGCGCCAGGATACAACCTCCGCTACGCGGAGATCAACGAGCGACTCGTAGGTTGCCCCGGTCGCCTTATCGAGTACGAGCACAAAAGCTTTACGCGAATACGGCATGCCGGGCTTGAATGCCAGCACTTCGCTTTTACTGGGCTCATCGAGATAAACATACGGAAAACGGCATCGTGGACCAAGTGCTTTCGCGTCCCTCACGATTTTGCATGCCGCTTCGATCTCGGCAATCGACAAGGGATCAAGAGGATGTGCGCTAAGCACCGCGCTGTGATCGTTCTTCATTGAGGGACCTTCAATGTCTGGGTTGGCGGCTGCGTAGAGCCGATAGATTCATTGTTAGCGGAGCAAATTTGCGTGGATATCAAGTTTCAGCAAGACTCGCCGGGCAACAAGGTAGGGGCGCCGGAAGTCAATCGCCCTGTAGCGACGCGAGCGAGGGAGCCTCTTCGTGCACGCGCTGGTCGCGTGTGAAGTGGTAGTACAAATAGAAGATGCCCATCATGACGAGATACAGCCCCGAAAGCATCGCGTTGTAGTACAGCATCGTGACAAGGCACACGACCGCGAGACACAGCGCAAGAGCCGGAAAGAGCGGATAGGCGATCGCGCGATATGGGCGGTTCAGATCAGGCTCGCGACGGCGCAGCGCAAAGAGACTGGCCATCGACACGATGTACATCGTGATAGCGCCGAGCACCGACAACGTGACGATGTTGGCCGTTAGCGTCTGGCCACCGAACGTGACGAGCGAGTCGCTGAAAATGGCTGCGATGCCGACCACACCACCGGCGAGAATCGCCCGATGGGGCGTATGGAACCGCGGATGCACGGCTGACAGCCACCGGGGCAAGTAACCTTCACGGGCCATTGCAAAAACGCAGCGTGAGTAGCCCAGAATGATGCCGTGGAACGACGCCACGAGACCAAACAGGCCGAGCCACACGAGCATGTGTAACCAGTTGCTGTGATTACCGACTACCGCCTTCATTGCTTGCGGAAGCGGGTCGTTGATATTCGCGAGCACACGCCAGTCGCCGACTCCGCCTGCAAACATCATCACGCCAATGGCAAGCACGAGCAGCGTCAGAATGCCCGTGATGTACGCGACGGGAATCGTACGAGTCGGGTTCTTCGCTTCCTCCGCAGCCATTGCCACGCCTTCGATAGCGAGAAAGAACCAGATCGCGAAAGGCACCGCCGCGAACAGACCCGGCACCACACCGAGCGAGAAATGATCGTGACCGGCCCAGCCATGCGCCACGAAATTAGCGACCGAAAATCCGGGCGACACGACGCCCATGAAAACCAGCAATTCGATGATCGCGAGTATCGTCACGATCAATTCGAAGGTTGCCGCCATGCGCACGCCAAGGATGTTCAAACCCATGAAAACGACGTAAGCACCGACGGCCATCCACTTCGGATCGACGCTGGGAAACTGGACATTGAGATAGGCGCCGATCGCCATCGCGATTGCAGGCGGTGCAAACACGAATTCGATCAGCGTCGCAAAGCCGGCAATGAACCCGATTCTCGGGCCGAACGCGCGCCGGGCGTATGCGAAGGGGCCACCCGCGTTTGGAATAGAGGTGGTGAGTTCCGTGAAGCTGAAAATGAAGGTCGTGTACATCACCGCGACGACGACGGAGGTAACGATGAATCCAAGGGTACCCGCGGCAGACCAGCCGTAGCTCCACCCAAAGTATTCGCCAGCGATGACAAGGCCGACAGCTAGGCCCCAAAGGTGCCACGCATTAAGCGTTGGCTGAAGGGATTGGTTCGACGGTTGCATGTTGGGCTCGTCAAGTTGGTGGGTGAGCGCCCAATTTATGCAGCCGAAATTTCTGCACCTATCTGGAATCAGCAAGACATGCGACGTTTCCGGAATGAAACCTCCTTCCGGCATCCATCCGCATTCTCTTTGTTTGGATTTCGTAATGTTAATGACAGCATTGTGCTTTTACGGGGGGCGAGCAGCCACCGGGCCGGCGAGCCCTCCAGTGCTAACAATCTTGGGTACCCAGACATGTCAGGCGAGTTGTCGCCTCACCCGAACTGATTGGTGTTGCCGTTCGTCAATTCTGCTAATGATGTCCGTTGGAGCGCTAATCGTGCCCATTAATTCTGCTAGCGCGGCTTTTTCTACCGCAACGCGAACTCACTGCCCGGCACGACTGACAAAGCGCAGGACGACGCCGTGCTGACCAACATCCACACAAGGGGATGTTGAAGGCCCCCGATGTGACACACAAAGTGCCGTACTGTATGGCGTTTTTGATCTGCGCACTGAGATGGGCACCTTCCGAAGATCAAAAAAATGACCTCCGATATTTACACTTGCTGCCGCTTCAAGCGAATGCACCTATCGCGCTCCTCTACAACCGTACTAGCCGAATTAGCGGACACGACAAACGCGTTAGCAAAATCAACGGACATCCGAGCGTGCGTGTGTTGCTGAAACGCAACGCCTAGAAAAGCGTGCGAAACCGCCGCTATGCCTTGTTTTGCAGGGCCAAAATGCAGTCTTACATTAGCGTAATCTATGGACACGATTAGCAGTTTTTAAGGACTTCAACACATACCGCCCGTTTTGCACTAATGCACGATTACTCGCGCTCGTCGTAGACAATGGTGAGTTCGGCCTCTTCATTGCCGCGGTAGATACGCCGCGTCCGATCGTTGACGGAAACGACGTTGAATCCCTCCCCGCGTGCGTGGAGAATTCTCCCCGCCAATTTTCGCAAGTCTTTGTCTTTTACAGCTTCGATGACCCGGGCGGCAGACAGTGACAAACGGCTCTCAACCCTTGACGCTGCCCCGATTTCCTCGCTGAACGGCGATAGTGCCAATTGCATCTCGGCGTCATAGGCAGGCTTGATGTACTTGCCGGTCACATAGGCATGCAGCAACAGGCAGGCTCGCTGGACATCGACCTGCACAACGACCCCATCCCTCACGTTTGTCGACTTTCGCACCCATTTACTAAGTAGCTCCTCGAGCGGGCCGTAGCGCTGACTCGCGATGGTCAGCGACTTGTCAACGTCATCGGTTTCGCGAACTCGTTGCGCAATTCGAACGATAAGTGCCGCCAAAAACGCTTTGGTCGCCGCTGTGTCTCCGTTGTGGGCCATGCGCAGCAGACACAGCGCAGCTAGCGCAGATGTCTCCTTGTCAAACCGAAGTACGGCGTAGGCTAGGGTGTTAATCGTGTCGGCGCGCGACAGCGGCCAATCAGCACGATCCTCATGTGCGATACCGACAATAGCGATGTGCGCGGGCGAGCAACTGGATGACCTCGCCGTCGCGGCGATTTCCTTTACAAGCGCAGCGTCCGATTGGAAATAGCGAAGGTAGTCTATGGTGAGCGGCCCTTCGCAGGCGCTCAGCGTTTCGAACCAGCTCGCGAGATGGCTTTGGTCCGGCGCAGCGTCGAGGAAACTGCGAATGTCCGGCGTGATGGCGGAACTCATGAGGACGTGTTGATCCGGCGTAAGCCGGACAGTGCGCAGACGGTCGGCAACAAGAAACTCCTGAAATGAGCGGTGTGCAAAGTACAGGATGCCCGCTTCCTTCTCTTCGGTCAGACTCGACACGATGTATTCGGTCAGTTTGGCCGCCCCATCAGTCGCATCGCCATCCGGCAACTGATCGACGAGGGCTTGAGGGATCTCGTCTCGGTTGAAGTAACCCTGACCATCACTTGCTTTCGTCCAGGACCACCACCCCAGTTCCTTCTGAAACGAATACCTTGCCTCGAGGGGGATAACCCCGCGTGCACGCTTCTCCTCCGTATCGCGCGCGATCAATTGCCTGATGAACTGGTCGTACAACGTGTAGCTGGTGAAGCCATCGAGCCTGAAATTCGGATCATAGGCCAGCTCAGCGACGATCCTTGCTTGCACCGGGCGCCGGAGAAGGTCAGGGCTAACCTTTAAGATGACTTCCCGCACACGCAGATCGACGAATTCGGTCACAGTCACGCCGTTAACGTGCGTCAGATGTCTCAGCAAATGTCCGAGGTACGCACGCAAGAACCGTTCAATCTCCTCGGCATTGAAGAAGGCAATCTCCTCCTCGCGCCACGGCGCAAA
Source organism: Paraburkholderia caffeinilytica (assembly GCF_003368325.1). Classification (NCBI taxonomy): domain Bacteria; kingdom Pseudomonadati; phylum Pseudomonadota; class Betaproteobacteria; order Burkholderiales; family Burkholderiaceae; genus Paraburkholderia; species Paraburkholderia caffeinilytica. The sequence goes on from NZ_CP031468.1 coordinate 146,941, forward strand.
CTGAGGATCATTTACCGTTTGCGATCCAACGCGTCGCTGGCCGCGGAGCACATGCGTACGCGCCTCGGTTGGCAGTGCGTTCGGACGGCCGAGCAGCAGTACTCTTGCCTTCGGCCCGAGCAGGCGATTGAACTCCCTAAACGTGGCATGAAAGTCCGCGACTGACATCGCGTGCTTCATCTCGTCAAATCCGTCAAGGACGACGAACAGCCGCCCCTCGGCATTCAGATGCATGAGCGTGTGAAACCGAAAGTCCGTCGCGGGAAAGCGGGCCGTGAACTCCTTTCCGAAGAGAGCCTCGAGCTGTGTCTCGTGTACCACCTGTCCCAACCGAATGAGGATTGGGATGCGTTCAGCGGGATCCGCACGGTGTCGCGCAGCCTGCTGCGAGACGACCCGCAGCGCGAGGCTCGTCTTGCCTTTTCCATATCCCCCAAGGATGGCCAGCGGCATTGGATCGTCGGATCGCATCCAATCTTCGATAACGGCTAGTGCGGGTTTTTCGTGTCCCTCGAAACGGGCGTCCACGTAATAGCTTTCCAGATCGCTGGCTTTGAACGTACCAGCGAGCTGTGTCACATAGTCGTTCAACCCGATCAGGCTGTCCTCGAACTGCTCGTACGTCTGGAACCTCAGTGACGGTATTCCGTCGACATACGCACGCGCCATCGCGTTAATGTCCTTCCTGGCAACGATGATGACAATATCTAGCTCGTGTTTGTCGACGAGCGGGTCGTAGTCCGACCAGATCCTCGTTCGGATATCATCCTTTGTAAGCGGAGCTGCTTCGTTCTTACATTCGACGCCGACGGTGATCCGCCGGCCAAACTCGACGTACGTGTAGACCACGTCGACCTTCTTATGGCCAACTAGGACTTCCGTCCGGACATCGGAATATTTCGTGCGCAGGAGGCTCGCAACGGCGTCGCGAAAAGCGTTGCCGACTTCCGTTGTATTGGCAGGGTTAGCGCGCATCGTAGTGTTCTCAGTTTGTCTTCACTGTCGTCGCGACGCGCATGGCCGCGTCGCGACGTCGGACCGCCCATGGCAGTTTCATCGCGAAATGCTGGGCGCCGCGCTCCCGCAAATTGTTCCATTTGTCGGTGTTAACGAATGTCCTGCCCCTTCGTATCAAACGACTCGATCATCGCGCGCTGCCCACGCGCTCAGGCCTTCTGCCAGACGCGGCCGTTCTCTACCGTCACGATCTGCGGCAGCGATTTGGCCGGCAACGCTACCGTCGGCACGTATCTTATCTAGCCGACGACGTGTGCCCGGTCTCATCCGCCGTTCACCGCATCCTTGAAAGCCTTGCCCGCGGTGAACTTGACCGTCTTCGCGGCCGGAATCTGGATCTCGGCGCCGGTTGCCGGATTGCGGCCGACCCGTGCGGCGCGCGCGCCTACCGAGAACGAGCCGAATCCGATCAGCTGTACCGTTTTGCCCTTCGTCAGTTCGCCTGTGATGGCCGCGATCACCGCGTCGATCGTCTCGCCCGTGGCGACCTTGCTGTCGCCCGTCTTCGCGGCCACGGCATCGACCAGCTCCTGCTTGTTCATGGCTATTCCTCTTGATGGTTGTTGACTGCGCCACCGTACCCGATCGGTGCCGGGTCGCGCAATGGCCGCACTGTTTCTTTGGCATCGCAGGTAGCCCGTGCACTGGCTCTCCGCCCGCCTCCCGTTTCTTCTCACCTCAACAGCAACGTTCCCATCCGCGTGGGATTCCGTCGCGTGCCGGGCGATGAAGCCCAGCGCGCGCAAGTGTGCCGTTTCGTCAGTCGCCGGACAGTTTGCGACCAGCAGCTGGCTTTCATTGCTGGCTCGCGTCATCCCAATGCTGCCTGGCGCCTCCACACCCGGCGCCTGAACGCATCTGAACAGTCGCTCACGGTAACAAAATTAGTTGTGTGCGCGGTAGCACATCACCCATAAAAATTGGGGACATATCAATGGCAGTTTTGATAACTGCTACAAGCAATACTGCATTTAATGACCTGAATCCATCGATAGTCAGTCAAACCTCCAGCCTGTCGCCCCTCACCGACGTGTCTGTCGCAGGGTCGTTGAATCGCTTGGGCGAACTTTGCACGTGCAAAGTTCGGCGCACCTGAGCAAAGGTGAACGTCTATGGTTCCGCTTCCAGCTTTCCAGACCGGACGCCGGTTTCCGACGGCACCAACCGCCGGGGCGCCCAGCCTGCCGGGCTCCGGCTGTTGCGGTGCTCTCTGCGGCGCACGGGCGTGCCGTGTGACCTTCTGGCGCATCACGTCAATGCGGTCACCCGCTAGCCGACTTCTTCACCGGGCCCGGTTGCGTGCCATGGCAAGTGTGGGCCATCGCATAAGGGACGCCCGCAGCGTGGCCTTGAGGTGAAACCCCAGCGGCAATTCCGGAACTTGGGCCCGTGTCCACAAATGAAGGGGTAGATAGCCCTAAACTATCTACCCCTTCATTTCACTCATGCAACCGGCTACGTTCGTAGCGGCCTTTACAGGTTTGATGTCGGCCGACGTAGGCGCGGTCCGTTAGTTGCTTTTACGAATAAAAAAGCAGCAACCTTCGCTGGTCGCTGGCTGGCGCAGATTCGGCTATTCGGAGGGCCATACCGAACCCGAAAGAGGACAACAGTTTGCGCGATCCTCCGCTAATGATCGTGCGAGTACGCACGACTCATACCCTGTTTTATCGGTATCGCCAGCGCGGGCTGCCGGCGTCAGGTAACGAGCGCTTATACTCGGCCCATGTTGACCTCGCGAATGCCCACGCCGGGCGCGACCGCAATCGGGCCGTCGCGATCGATGTGTGCAAGCTCGTTCATTTTCTTCGCTCAGGTTGATGGTTCATCGGTCAATATCCGGCCCGCTGTCCGGTGCATCCGGATCAGCTGGCGGTGCTACATCCAAGTCGGGATTGGACGGATCTTCCGGGGTGGGTGGCGGCGGATTGCGCACAACATCGCGCAGCTCGTCACGCTCCCATGCCTCGCGCTCACGCTGCGCCGCCCGACGTTCCAGCGCTTCGGAATCGAGCTCCGCAAGCCGGACCTGCCGGATGCTCTCCAGCTCCGGTTGCTCGAACACGATGCGCATACGCGTGTCGGCCGCCACACGCGCCGCGGCCGCCTGGAAGTCATCAGGTCCGGACAGCGACAGCGTGCTGCCGAACTTCTGCTGCGCGAAACGCAGCGCAATCTCGATCGCCTCGCGCTCGCTATCCCACAGGCGCAACGTGCGGCCCTCGTCGACGAGGAACGCCACACCGTCCTTCCGGTAGTCGACCTCGCCGCTGGCCCGCACCTCGTACGTGATCGCCGGGCCCGCGTAGATGATCTCGTTGCGGTCGTAGGCTGCCGGTCGGTTCACCGCATGAGACGGCGCACTGAAAATGACCGCGCGTTCGTCGTCTGCACGTTTCGTCCGCAGGAGGATCTGCTGCATCCGGCGCAACTCACGCAGCGCCCGTTCGTCGCCTTCCTGAGCGCGCTCCTGAAGGAAGTCACGATACCGCTCGGTCAAGGGCCGGCTTGCGGCGCCCTTCAGCGCATCCCGCTCTTTCGCGATCTGCACACGCAGCGCAGCCTCTGCCTCAAGGCGCGCAACACGTGCCGCGGAAAGCTGCTCGCGGCGCTGCGCACCTGACAGGTCCATGCGCGGGCGTTCAACCAGCGCGCTACGGGCACTGTAGAACTCGGATTTGACCGCCTTTCGCCGCTCACTCTCATGATCGGCCTGCGCATCCCACGCGCGACGTAGCTCGTTCCGGTATGCCGATCGCCATTGCTGGAACTCGCCCCATAGGTCCCGTTCAGGCGCACGCCTCTGTGCATGCTCCGGATCACGTCCTGTCTGTGCACGATAGGTCTCGCGCAGCAGCTCAGCCGCCTCCTCCCATGACAGGTTCATCTCCTTGGTGAGGAAGTCAGACACATTCAGATTGCGCGAGCCGGCCTGGATCCTGTCACCGCCGTCCGCGCCTTTACCGATCGAATACTTTTCGACGATCACTCCGTGCGTATGCGCGAGCACGGCCAGCAACCGGCCCGCGTCGAGCGTCGCGCGAATCTCTGTGAACTCATCCCGCTCCCGGGCACGTCGCACCGTGCGAGCCTCGGACAGGTCACGCGCAAACTGGTCGCAAACGGTATCGGCTGCCCGGCCCGTCGATGCGCGCGCACCTGCATTGAAATCGACCGACGCCGCGTCCGTCGGCAGCGGCGTATCAGTTGGCCGGATCTCGAACGGCAGCGATTCGATCGCATCGAACGATTGCACATCCGCGAGGCTGCGGATTTCCTCACGCGGTCCGAACCCTGCAGGCAGGCCGCCGCCGCTCAGACCAAAAGGCTCGCGTGAGCCGAACGGTCCTCCTGCCCGCATGAACTTCCCGGCAGCGGTGCGGGTGAGACGCGTCCGCCCTGCCTCGTCGGCCTGGTCCCACGCGACAAACATGCGATCTACGATCGCTTTCCATTCAGGCTCGCCGGCGGAACTGTCAATGGCATCGGGTTCGCCCGACCATTGCCACCGATCCTCGAACTCGCCGTAATTGCGGCCCACGTCGAAACCGCCCTCGGCACCTTCGCGCCATCGCGGCAGTGGCACCGAAATGACTAGCTGTTCTCTTCCCGCTCGCTCGCGATCGCCAGACCATCGCAGTGCGTCAATTCGTTCGGCTTGCTGGTTTCCCAGCTCCAGTAATGCATCAGCCGGCAGAAGCACTTGACGTCGCGCGGCGTCGCCATCCACACCGCGGCCGGGCATGCCATGCACACGGTGGGCGGATTGGGACGGCGCGCCGGATCGATCGAAGCGAGCGTCAAAGTCGTGATCCGCTCCGGCTCGCCATCGCCCCGTGATTTCGCGGTGCGCGCGTTCGAGCTCGTTCCACCATTGCTGCGACTGCCCTGTCCTTTCCGGTTCCCGCCCGGCACCGCGCTCTCGCGCCCGCCCTCCTGCTCCGGCGGCTCCCATCCGCTTCCAATCTCGCCAGTGTCCGGATCGATCGTGGCGCTGTTGTGTTCGCTCTCGTGTGCGTTCATTAAGCCCTCCTGTTGCGTCATAGAACCGCTGTTCGCGGTGATCGAGAATGCGCCGCTGCTCCGCCGGCGGCGCTGCCTGATACGTCTTGTAAAAACTGCTGCCGCTGTTCAGATACTTGATCTCTCTCGCGCGCGTGTCGTGCCACGTCTCGAGCGAATCGAGATAGATCCGCGGCGTATCGCGCGGTACGCCTGGCTCGACGTACTGCGCATGCACATTCGATTCGAGCGCCTCACGCTTGGCCGTAGCATCGAGCTCGATGAACTCGCGCGAAAACACGAACTCCTTCAGGTTCACACCCTTCGCGGCACCGGGCGGTTTGACGTTCTCGTACTCCGACTCCCTGCCGGCATTGCGTGTGCGCGTCTCGCCGTACTCCGTGATCAAGGCCCTGAAGTCGTCATACCGGGTCACATCACGCGTCATCACTGCCTCAAGAATCGAGGCCTTCAGCTCGCGGTTAGCGCCCTCGAACACATCGCCCTTGTACCGGCTGATCATTTCGGACGCGTCCGTGAACTGCACACGCCGGTTGTCCTTTGGGCTCGCCAGTCCGTACTTCGCGTTAATGTGCTCCTGAAAAGCCTCCAGATACCGCTCGTTATGGTCAACCTTCCCGAACGGATCAAGCCGTCTGCCCGTTACCAGATTCATTTCCGGGATCACCACATGCACGTGAACCTTGCGCTCGACAGCCTCGCCCGTCTTGCGGTCCGCATAGCTCTTGATCCGCGGCACATGCGCTTCGGCGTAGAAGTTGTATTCGTCCCGACGGTATGCGGCAAACGCAAACGCCTCGAACTCGCGCACGATCTCACCCAGCAGCTCGCGGTCGACCTCGTCTTCCTTGAAAGACAGCGTGACATTCAGGTAGCGTTCAGCGTCCGTGTCGATCGACTGGATGATGTCGTTCGTCAGATCGAGATCGCCGGCGAGTATCACGCGCTCGTCCATCTCGTCGCGTTCCATTTCGCGACCCTGCTTCTGGCCCTTCTCCAGGTATGCCTTGATCCCGTCGTGATAGCCGCGTACGCGTATGAGCATCGTCCTACTCCAGCATCCCGCGCTCGGCGAGCCAGCGCTCAGCCCCTTCGATGCGCAAAAGCAGCGTGCTGTTCACGATCGACAGCAGCAGATGGCCAGCGGCATCGACAGCCGCCCGGGCGCTGTCGCAGTCCGGCTGCGTCAGCGTACGCGCACCGTCATGGTCGCGATCGAAGTGCAGCTTCGTCTCCAGCTCGATGACCGCCATGATGGCGGCCTGCTTTTGATCCATTCCCATCGATATCAGTCGACCTTGTTCAGGGTTGCCTTGAGGTACTGCCCGATGAGCTGCAATTGCGCGAGCAGTTGCTCGTAGGTCGCCTCCGAAAGCTTCCCGCGAACGTGCTCCGAGTTCGCGCGGTGGGCAATCTGGTTCAGGTTGTTGCTGGTCTTGTTGAAGATGTACAGCAACCGCTTGCGGTCTCCGCTCGCCACCGGGCGCGCAATCACCTGCGTACGGTTGGTGAGCACCGCCTGCCTGAAAAACTCTGATTGCGTCATCCCGCTTTGCGCCACCTTGGCAAGGTACGCTGCGCGATCCGCATCCGACAGACGGAACGCGATCGGCTTGCCCAGCCCTGCCCCGTCATTGCTCTTCTGCCGTGGCATTACCAGAGCCCCGTCGAACGACTACGGTCGATCTCGGCGCCGACCATCGCGAACGGCCTGCCGTCGTCCTCGATCGGATGCGCGCGAAACTCGTATTCCGGCCACCGCAACTCGCACTCGCGCAGCGCGCGCATTGCCTGGTCACCCGTCATTGGCAACGTATAGCCTGCCCACGGCAGATAACGCGGCTCGCTGCCGCGCTCGTCGGCACGCGGCCCCACTACAAGCTGGATCACCCATTCACTGCTCGGAATCATCGCCAGACCTCCGTATTCATTACGCATACCAGGCAGTGCTTAGTGTCAGTAACGGAGTTGCCGACACGCGGACGCGGCAATAGACCGCGGCGGGGTTTCAAAGGGGCCCGCCCCTTTGGCACGAAATATTTTACGGAACGCGTAGCGTTACGTAAACATATTCGACGTGCCTCGCCCCGCTCTTGCCACACATTATTTCCTACGCATATTCTACGCCCCTACTACACCAGTACATCACGCATTGCGTGGGAGTACTACCCAATACAACCTTGCCCCTACATGCTGTCGTCATTCATACTACGTCCATACTACATTTATTCGCCATTTCCCCAATGGATCACGAACAACTTGCTTCCGCGCTGCGCCGCCTTGCCAGCACAAGCCCGAAACGCAGTAAAGCTTCCCATCTCAAGGCCCTCCTTCCGGACATTGAGGCGGCGCTCGCCGCTCGCGTTCCCGCCGCTGATATCCTGAATACCTTGCGCGAACAGGGACTCGATATCTCCCTTCGGACGTTTCACGGAACCCTGTACAGGCTTCGAAAGATCACCTCTCCGCCCGATTCCGGCAGCAAATCCGGCGCTGCGGCAGCCCGCCCCAGCGCCCCGCCCCCCGTTACAGCCTCCCGAGCGACAGCCCCTCTCGAAACGCACAAGCCTACCCCTCCCACGACCGATGCACCGGCACCGGCACAGACTCGCATCAAAACCTTCGAGCAATTGCAGTCTGAGAATCCCCACCTCTCAAGCATGCAGTTGAACCGCCTCTACGCCGAACAGTACGGCGAACCTCGCGTGAGCAATGCCGATATTGATGCACTCAAGAAAAAATACCCTCAGCACGCGAAACCCTGAGCCGCATCGGCCCGCCGCACTGCGCCGGGTCGGGCCGCTCCCCATGCATCCTGCATGGGTCCCCGTGGCCCTCGATACGGGCGCGCGGCGCGCGCGATACCACCCTGGTTCGCACACGCAGTTACATTCTGTTTCGCAAAACGCGGCGCCTTCAGGCGTGCTCCTTGGCACAATCGCCCTGCCCCTGCCTAGTCCCCAAAGCCATGCGGTAGGAGCCTCGGAAAGCCGGTCTGCGTACCGGCTTCTTTTTTTCCTGTGCAGAACCCGTAAAGCAAAAAGCCGCCCGGGCGTTCACCCGGACGGCGGCATGTGACAACCCGCACTTACGCGAAGTGCATCACGGCTCAGGCGACTTCGGCTTCCTCCGCGTCCCCGTCGTTGCACTCATCCTGCGTGCTATCGGCATCGCTTTCCCCGTCATCCTCCCATTGGCCGTACGTGACGTGTTCCGGCACCTCACGGTTGCGCAGCACTTCCGGCAACCAGCCCGCGTCCGTCATGCGAAGCTCGGCGGCAGCTGCGGCATCGCCCTTTTTCAGCCCGCGCAGTTCGCCTGCGGCCTGCGGCGAAACCGTCTCGCCGACGACGGTCACGATACGATCTTTCGGGACGTGCTCGAAATACCCTGCACGCGTTGGCTTCCAGTAGCGCGTGAGGTCCAGTTCCAGCGTGTTCGCCACTTCGTTGACCGGGTGCGCCCGGTCAACGGGACTGATGCTGTCTACCGTCGCGGCCACGCAGAATGCAAACAGGTTTGACATCACGTCCACATCCTGTTGCAGCAGCCACGCGAGCAGTTCATCGGTGCGCTTCGGCAGCATCCGGCTCCACTTCGCCCGCTCGCCTTCAAACGCCTTCCATGCAGCGCTGTCGGCCATGTCGTCGGCGTTCGACACCAGCGCATCGCGCGATGTATGCACGTCGATCCGCACCGCATGGTCGATGTATGACTGTCGGTACACGTCATCGAACACAGCCGGAATCATCCGGTACATCAGCACGGCCAGCGCAACGGTCGGCTGCTGCGCAAGCTCGATCTGTACCGCAGCCGTGCGGTGCGCGGTAAGCCGTTTGCACAGCTTTTCGCCGTGCAGGGGCCGGGCCTTCGCGGGCAGGTCGCGATTTCGCTGCGCATGCGCGAAGTGAGCGATACTGCCCGCGTCTGCGTCGTTGATTTCCCGGCACCGCAGGCCGCGCGTGATCTGCACCTTCCCGTCCTCGTCAATGGCGACGAACGCACCGGCCTGCTTCATGTCGTCGGCGGCGAATGTTTCGAAGCGCTCGGCATAGGCGTCAACAGCAGCCGAAGCATCGTTGAGCGCGTTGTCCAGCTTTTCCCAAAGCGCCTCGTCTTCCTCGCCGTCCTGATCGGCGTAATACGCATCAAGCGCGGCCTTCGCCTCGTCGCGCGTGGCAACAAGCTTCGCAAGCTCGGCCTTTTCCGCTTTGGTCGGCTTGCGCGTGGTCGATGCGATCCGGTCGTACTGGAACAGTTCGGCCTGGTCACAGCGGGTCCGCGTTTCCACGAAACACCAGCCCTCAGTGGCCACGGCTTGGGATAGCTCGATCAGGCGGTCAGTTGCCAGGCGATGCAGCAGGTCAGCGTCCGCGATGTATCCGGCGTTCTGGTCGTCGGAAAACAGATCGCGACGCACGTAGCCGCCTGCCGCCTCGTAAGCGTCTAGCCCGACAAACTTCGCGAGCGGATTCTCGCTGGCGTCGAGCTCCGCTTTCGTCAGCGCTGCGCGCAGTTCGGATGGTCGGCGTTGCCAGGCATTTGGGGCATCGTTCCACACGCGTTCCTGCGTCGCGTGATCGTCGGCCAGTGCAAGCACCTTCGCCTGCTCATAATCCAGCTTGTCGTCGCGCAGCAGGTCAAGCAGCGCCGGAGCGAGGTTCGAAATTTTCAGTGCACGGCGCACCACCATTTCGGAGACTTTGAACAGCGCCGCGACGTGGGCCACACTTTTGCCATCCTCCGTGAGCAGGCGGAACGCTACGCTTTCATCTGCGATCGACATGGCTTCCCGTTCCCGGTTCTCGATCAGCGACGCAGCCACCGCCTCGCCATCACTTACGATCAGCACCGGCACCAGGTAATCCTTAGTAATGTGCCCCTGCGAAAACAGCAGGTCCAGCGCAGCGAGCCGCCGTTGTCCGGCGCACACGCCGAGCTTCGGCACCTTCGCGCGGCCTTTCATCTCATGCACGACGAGATTCTGTATCAGTCCTTTCCCGGCAATTGTTCCGGCCAGCGCCTCGATGCCGGTGGGTGCCTTTTTGCGGATATTCAGCGGTGAGCGGCACAGCCGTCCGTACGGGACGTATTCGATCTGCGCTTCGTTGCCGAAGTTAGCTTCGAGAACGGATTCAGTTACACGGATTTCAACGACTTCCATTATGGATGCCTCCGGAAATGGGCCGCAGCGGAATGCCGGGCCACACTGATATGATAGGTCGAATTGCCCTTATAGCACGTAATTATTCGATTTATATTTTAAATTGATTTATCTTTATGATTGAAACATGGGATCGTTAAAATCTTGATGTAACGGTCAATACGACCTAATATAAAAGCGTGGCCCGGCATTCCGCTGCGGCCCATTTCCGGAGATAACCGTGATTGACAATGAAACCAGAATCTCGTCAGCAGTCGTTGTCGATGAGTTGCGTCTGAATTTCCTTCCTCACTACCTGGGCGCGCAATACCTTCGGGGCGAGGCATTGGTGTACGACTGGGCTGCCCGCCTTTCGAGTGCCTACAAGGGCGGTTCGTGGGACTTCTTCCAGTTGTCGAACAGCGGCTTCTATATGGCTCCAGCGAATTGCGGACGGGTGCATGTGCGGTGGCACATGAACGGCTACAGCGACACGATGGGCGCTGACGCGTTCGGCATCGTCGTCACGCTGTTTGCCCTGTGCCATCTCGCGGAAAAGTGCGGCGATGACAGGATCGTTGACCACTACCACGCGCTGCGGGCCTACGCGGCGCAGCACGTAGAGGCCGCCAACATTCTGCGCGCCATCGACTGACGCATTGACCACTCACGGCCCTAGCCTGTGGGCTGGGGCTGATCCTGATATTGGGGAACAGCATGGATACCACTTACCTGACAAGCCGCTTCGGACGCAACGCAGTTGGCACACGATCGGATCGCCCGCTGACGAATGACGAGATTGCAGAGGTTGCCCCGTCGATCTTCGCGCTGTCCGCGCACGAAAGTCGCTCGGAACGGTACACCTACATTCCAACCAGCGATGTACTGGACGGCCTGCGCAAGGAAGGTTTTCAACCCTTCATGGCCTGTCAGACCCGCGTACGCGCCGACGACAAGCGCGCACACACAAAACATCTGGTCCGCCTGCGCCACGCCGACCAGGTCACGGGCCGCGAAGCCAACGAAATCATCCTTCTGAACAGCCATGATGGCAGCAGCAGCTACCAGATGCTCGCCGGGATGTTCCGGTTTGTGTGCCAGAACGGTATGGTCTGCGGGGACACCATTGGTGATATCCGCGTGCCTCATAAGGGCGACGTAGTCGGCCAGGTAATCGAGGGGGCGTTCAAGGTGCTCGACAGCTTTGAGGCAGCGACCCATCAGCGAGAGGGGATGGCCGGTCTGGCATTGACCGACGGCGAACAGACCGCTTTCGCACGGGCCGCGCTTGCGCTGCGGTACGACGACGAGAAGCCCGCGCCCATCACTGAGCAGCAACTATTAACACCGCATCGCATGGAGGATCGCGCACCGGACCTATGGACGACATTCAATCGCGTGCAGGAAAACATGATCAACGGCGGCCTGCGCGGTCGTAACGCGAATGGGCGGGCAACCACAACCCGCGCCGTCACCGGCATTGACCAGAACATCAGGCTCAACCGCGCCCTTTGGGTGCTCGCCGACGAACTGTGCCGCCTGCGCGGATGACAGGTGCGCCCGGCCTTCGCGCCGGGCATGACCTCAACTATGGAAACCGACATGGATACCGCTCACATCCGCCCAACGTGGCTGACCGCCCTCCTTCCGCTGCTGGCCGTCTATCAATACGGCGATCGTTCCCTGGTGCGCGCGGAACTGTTCCGCATGGCCTTGTCCGCCGATGCCGCCGCGCGCTCCGCCGAAGCACTCGACCGGATTGCCAACATGCTGGACCGCGACGGGCACCCAATCGACATGCACCGGGAAGAGTTGCGCGCGATAGCCCGCAACGCTCTCTCCGAGTTTCATCGTGTGCCGCCCCGTGCCCCGCAGCCTGCCCTACCCGAGTCAGGATTTTAACGAAAGTTGCCCTCTGTTTCATTCAAACTGTCAGGAGTACAAATCATGAACAAGCTTTTCTTTACTGGCCGTGTTGCCGCCGCCCCTGTGCTTGCGAATCACGGTGATTCGAAGGTGACGAAATTCACCCTGATTTTCAACGAGTACGCCGGTCGCGACGAAGGCAGCGGTGAAGCGAAAGAGCGTCAGGTGAGAATCCAGTTCACCGCCTTTGGTTCGCGCGGTGGGGCCATCGCCAGAAACGTTCTGAAGGGCGATCAACTGATCGTTGAGGCGAAGCTGTCGAACAACGATTTCACGGACGGTGAAGGCATCGAGCGTTACGGATACAACTTCACGGTCGATAACTTCGACTTCGGCGCGCCCGGTGAACTCAAACGGGCGCAACTGGCGCGGCGTCAGGAATGATGCATGGTGGCCCCGGTTCATGCCGGGGCTGTTGATCAGTACAGGAGATGACGCTGAAACCGTGGGCTGCGGTGGTTCCTTCCGGCCCATGCCTGGCCGAAATAGCCTCAGCGGCATGGGCGTCCCAGGCGTCCGGAAAGGGCACCCCCTTCCTGCCAAACCTTGAGTCCGGATAACCGCAGGCGTCACGCGCGCGCCGGCGCGCCCGGATCGAGGCGCACGGGGACCCGCGCCAGTAGGCGTGGGGAGAGCGCCGGCGCGGCGCAGTAGCGCCGGGACGATCCGGTACAGCGCAAGCGAACCGCAGCCGGGGTCGTCAAGCAGCCGCAGGCTGCGTGTTTCCTCCGCGGCGAAGCCGTGGGGGCTGGATCCAGGATCGGCTTGCGGACCTTCGAGGCCAGCGCTGTCGTACGATCCCGTACACGGACTCAATCAACAGGACCAGAGATGGAAGAGAGAACGATTTACGCTGGTGCAGACGGACTGGCACGTCTCGAGGTGCACATGGTTGTGGCCTGGCGCGAACGGACGCGAGGAACTGGCGTTGGGTACCGTCGCGAATGTTTCGGCGGCATGGTTGTCGGGCTTGCGCTGGCCGATGCCGTCGATGCAACAGTGCCGTTCGGCATCGCCGCTTTTATCACCGAACGCGGGTACGAGGCCGAATCCTCCTACTCCGGACAATCAAGGTAACACCATGAACATTGCGCCCCGGCCGAAAACGCACCGGATTACCAGCGACGTGCCCGAGCACCTCCTCGAGGCATTCCAGCACACCATCGCCGAGTTTTTTGCGAACGCGCACGGCGGCCAGACGCCGGCGCAGCGCGCAGCGGAGATCCGCGCTGGCGATCGTGACCGCGGCCTCGATTCGCTCCTGCAGCTCGTTGACATGGCCGAAGGCGACACCGAACAGGCGGAGACCGTCGCCGAATTTCTCGCGGGCCTGTACAACGGCACCGACTACCGTCTCGACCTCACGGCGCTGCGGGCGCCGGACGACGATCTGTTCGAGCACTGTCTCGCCGTGCTGCGACTCGACCACCGCCCGACTGGTGAAGTGCACGGCTATTTTCCTGGCGGTGAGCGGCGCCGGCAGCAGATAATCACGCGCTGGAATCTGGACAAACGTCCGGCCAGAGCCGGCGCCGCTTCATGGCGAACGCTATCAGGCCAGCTATGTGACGTATCAGGAAGCACCAGGTTATCGCGATATGACGCTGGTAGCGGTGATCGACGGGAACCCTGCACGCCAGCAGCCGATCGAACTAGACTTTTCAACTGGCGCCTCGGAGCGTATAGCCGCGATCTTATCTACCTGCATCGCGGGGCCTGGCGGCCGCGTGAGTGGCACGAAGGGCCACTCGACATGTAGGAAGGCGAACTGCGGCCGCAGTGGCTTTAGATTCCGGGCGCACGCCTTATGCGCCAGTAGTTGAGACGAACGTAAGAGTACCAGGGGGAAAGCATATGGCAGTTGACACAAACACGACAATCCGACGCGAATGCTTGCAGCCCGCGATCTACTGGGCCAAACCGACCGGGGCAGAAATCCAGGAGGTAGTGCGGCTGGCCGGTTTTACGGGACGTAGTGCAGCGGAATTTCTGGACCTCGCTGACAAGAGCGGGCGGCAGATACGTCGTTGGATCAGCGGCGAAAATGAAATCCCCTATTCCGCATGGGCGCTACTCTGCCATGCCGCCGGATTTGGCCATATCTGGGAAACAGAAGAGTAGCCTCGATACGCTGATGATTCGCAATCCTGCGGTTCCTGTATCACGCCGGGGGCGCGACTAATCGGGGTGCCCCTTCAAGATTCGGACGTTTACGTACGCGAGGCTGGGGCCATCCCAGTATTTCCGAGTCTTCAGATGCCCTCTTCCCTGACGGCCTCCCCGAGTGTGTCAGGTAACAAAACGAAAAAAGAGCGATGCCATGTCGGGTTGCAACCGGCTTTGCGCCGTGAGCGATCCTCTCCGGGGAACGACACCCGGGCTGGGACCCGACACCTGCAACCATCTGCCCGGATGAATACATGCCGTGCAAGGCAGCTTGTGCACATTTGTTACGCGTAACGAAATAGCATATTTATCGTTATGTATAACGTAAAATAGATTTGGTCAACCGCACCAGGATGGATCATGCCTTCACCGGCAAACGACAAGGTAACCGGCATCACGGAAAAGCGTGGCCGTGGCCGGCCACGGAAACCGGATGCGATGTCGAACGCTGAGCGTCAGGCAGCGTGGCGAGCCCGACATGGCGCGCACACAAAATCCGTTACTGTAACGAAAAATACCCCTCCGCCTGCCGACGCCCATGACGCCCTGGTGCGGGAGTGCGAGCAGCTGCGTGGTGAACTGGTACAGGCGCGGCGCGAGCTTAAGACTGTGTCACGGGCGAAGCCGTCTGCCCAAGCTCCTTCTGACGTGGCGACAGTCCTCGGACGGCTTCCGCGTCAGGAAGACGCCGATTCTGGCGAGCGGCGTCTGCACCTGACGATGACTGGCACCCAGTTTTTCGCGCTGGAGCGGTTGGGCGCGCACTTCGGCCTGTCCCGGCGCGCGGTGATCGAGCGCATGATCGACTGGGCCGACGACACGTTTTCGAGGTCGCTTTACGACGACGAAGCCGCATTTAACCGTTACATCGACCGTGACCGTAACGAAAAATAATCCCCCTACTGACTGGATCGGCACGAGCCAGTTCAAGAACCTGCAGGACCGGTTCCGCCAGTGGTGGTCCGTGACAGGCGACGTCCCTAAACGCATGATGTAATCGGTTTTGACAACGCACAGGCACCTTGAATGGCGGCACCCCGCGAAGCATGGCCGGCGGGTTGGTTGATCACACGCCATCGTCCGCTTGCCACTGCCACACGAAATGCTCGTCACGATCCCTTCGCAGCAGCGCGCCGCAATAACCGAGGGTCGGTCAACCACTCATCACGCGCTCCAACCAGGACGAGCGCGAAGTCCGGATGATTGGGATTGAGCAAATAATTGGATTCTGCAGGAACGACCGCACTGGGAACAGCCAGCACGGCGCTGGTTCGCTTCCGCTCCCACGCCGATCCAAGTTGCTGCAGTTCGGCCCGCGCTGAAATGTCCCGCCAGTCGCGAGGCAAACTGGCGGGATCGATACGTTCGACGATTTTCTCCGGGATAGTGGCCGGGATCATCACATAGCGGGCGCGCAGCGGTGAATCCTGGACCAACATCTCGAGCAGCGCGAGCGATTGCGTCTGCGCCGTATACACCATCGCGACGCCTTTGGGATTCCACCGGCCACCGTACAATCGCGCTCCTTCCCCAGAAAAAGCGGTATCCGCATATCGTTCAGTCACCACCCGCCATGCCGTGAACATCACGCAAACACGCCATGCTCGATGCGTCCCAGCGTATCCATCACGCTATCGGTGCCAATGTCGGTATCGACAAGACTCAGTGGCGTGGCGTCTTCCAGGGCAGCAACCGGCATCTTAAGCCAGGCGAGTGCCAGGTCGAGATCGTCAAACACCTCGGCAGCGCGCGCTGCGACACGCGCGAGTCGCAGCAGCTTGGCTGACTCCTCACGGCTCAACACCCCTTCCCGCTTGCGACGCGCCAAGGTCCGCTCCGGGATATCGAGCGCCTGCGCCAGTTCTGCTTGCGAAAGTCCGATGGATTTGAGCATCGCGTCCAGCGCCCGCGACGAAATGCCGTGGCGGACGACCTCCACCCATTCAAGGCCGGATCGGGGAGAACGCGGAAATACCGACCGGCCTCCCAGTAATGAATCGGCTGATACCTTCTCGATGACGTTCACGGTTTCACCTCCTGCCATTTGGCATCTATTTTATACCAAAATGGCAGAGACGGTAGCTGCTGCTGGGGCGTCGCCGGTCCGGGCGGGACTGCCGGCTACTTTCAGCGAGAGATTGCGCCAAAACCCCTTGGGGGGTGTGCCATGAACGTGTTTGTAATTTGAACGCGATGTTGTACCCGAGACGGAGGAAGTGCACCTTTGCCTCTACTTGCGTTGCACTCGCGCGGCCTTTCTAAGTTCGCCGGCAACAAAGGAACCAAACGTATTGGCGATATCCGGAAAGGTCAGGATGTTCGCCTCTGTTACCTGGGCAGGTTTAAGCATCTGGCGTTCAATCGCCCGGAGCCCCATAGTGCTCGATGCGACAAACTTGCGGACAAGGTCCTCCCGTTTCTTCTTGTCTGCCGTGTCAAAGTATTCGCGCGCGAGGCGAATCTCTTCGTGTCGACGGTGTTCGGCTGCGGCGTTAGCTGCCGCCAAGTTGGCAGCTACCGCTTTTTGAATGTTGGAATTGGAGTCCTGTTGAACCGTCGCCGCGTCAACCAGTTGCGCCTGAATTAACTCAACCTGCTTATCGGCTTCGGACACTCGGTAGTTGTCCGAAAGGGCTTTCATCATGTACCCCGCAGCCGTTTTAATCTTGTCGCCCTGTCGGATTCTCCACCGGGTGTATTCGATGGCCTGTTGAATGCGCTCATCGGTCCACACTGCCCGGTTCTGCGCGATTGTCTCAAACTGCTTTTCGGACAGCGCGAATTCGTTCTGCAGCGTCATGAAAAGCGCTACCGAATTGAGCATATCCGCCTTGGAGGCCACAGCTGCCTCCTTGCGCTTGAGCCTGAAGCGAATCTGGTCTTTCTTTCGCGAACCCGGAGTCCCTGCCCGGGTTTCATACGACAGCTCGATGTCAGACAGCTCGTTGATTTGGCTCACGGCTGGCTCTAGGTAATCACGCTTGAAGTATTTGAATTCAGCGTTGTTTGCCCATGACTTTCCGGGCAGGTTTCTAACGAGGTCCAGCGGCAGCCACTCCGTTACCGCGTTCGGAACAAATGGCAGGACATGGTCGTAGATTGCGCGCGCATAGATAAGCGTAAATCTCGAGGTGATTAACAGGCTAGTCCAGTAAGAATTCTGGGGGTCCTTGATGAGGCGTTGCAGCTCAACCGGCACCCTGAATCGAATCCGACCATTTCTGACACTGACGCGGCCTATCAGCTCAAGCCAGTCGCCATCCTCATTTTCGACCACCAAGTCGTGGTCATCCGCCTCATCATCGACTGCCCTGCCCTTTTCCTCACCGCTTTCAACGGACTCTTCCACCATCCGTCCAGCCGAATCGACCGACAAGACTGGCGCGCTTGTCACTTCGAGCATGGAAGATTTGACGCTACGAATGACGCTGGAAAAATGCTTCTTGTTTTTACTGTCATAGCGCATCAGCCATTTGAAAAAGCTGAGGGTGACATCGTAGGCTTCCTGGACTTCAGGTTCCTGCGCGACGATAAAGTAGGCGGCGTCAACGAAACGCCTAGCGGATAGACCGAGGCCAATAATGCGGGCAAAGACCCGGTTCTTTTGATAGCCGATATCCTTGTCAGAGACGGCCTCATTGATAGACCCGCGTGTCGGCGCCATTTCGACGAAAAGGTCAAGCGCATATTGAAGCGGGGTCACTCGCCGTTCGACGCTGCTGGCCATGCCTGTTCCCTGAAAATGCAGCTATTCTTAAGCCAAAATTTCAGCAGACTCTAAGCATATAAAGGTGAGATGTCAATGGATGCGTCTCACCTTTCGCGCCGTCGACGACCGCGGGTACAACATCTCTCACCTTCGGTACAACAAGTCTCACCGTCAATTCAGACACGTGCGCCCAAACCTCTGCGCGGCCGGGATTCCGCCCGCTTATCCACAGACCTGCCGCCAAATCTCTCACCTCGGGACCGGCTATGGCACCTTCTCTCACCTTCGGGTCCACGGAGTCTCACTTTTTACCCTTCTGATTTCTCACCTGCGAGGTACATTATCTCTCACCTTTGACACATCAACTCTCACCCCACAGGTGTTAACCTGTTGATTTTAAAGGATCCCAATCTTCCCTGTTAGTTTGTAGGTTCGTTTTTTTTATAAAACAACCTACAAACGGGTGACCAGTTCATTGCCCTATTGAAAGAGCATGACGCGGATGGTCGCGGACAGGCGCTTTGGCAAGATACGACCGGTGATTGCTAATTGGCCTCGCCGAATTCGCGGCACAAAAGCAGCCGTCGTCAAGCGCCAGTGAGGTCGGAACAGTCAGCACATCGGCTGCTCGGATATAGCTGAAGTTGCTCTTCGAAAGGTGAGAGATTTTGTACGCGTGGTTTGGCTTTGAGATTGCACAAGGAGCGCACGGTACGAAATCTCCCACCTATTCGTTAGGCCGCCGATGGCCAATGGAAATGCGCTTCCGTGGCGAGCATCCGTGCATCCGTAGGATGAGAAACTTTGTGCTCAATATGCTGGTGCATGGGCAACTAGGCAAACTAGGTACACAATCTCTCACCTTTAGCTCTGGTTCGTGGTTAGTGAAAGGCGAATGTGAGATGGACACGGTGTGGAGACGCCATTCTGCGTGCCGCAGGCCCGCTTTTCTGCCTCGACATGTCTGATTTTTCCTAACTGCGGCAGCAGCCCGATTACTTCGTTTCTTAGTACCTTGACGGGAATACGCTCACCTCGGCTCGTGTAGCTCGTCAAAGGTGAGAGATTTTGTACCTGCAATGGCGGAGACTCATCTTCTGTCCGCGCTGGGACTGGGTGAGTGAATATATAGAAAACAGTGGCTTACGGGCGACTCTTCAGAATTCAGACGATGAAACAAGCATGTTTCTGCGTTTTTCCTGTATTCTCCGTTTAGCTTCAATTTTCAGGGAAAACTCAGAAATGGCCAATGTCAGTCAACCGATGCCGATAGACCGAACCGTAACGCTTGAGGAAATCTCCGATTTCGCGGACGTCGTCACCGATTATGCAACTGAATTGCGAGACCAGATTATAGCGCCGCGCCCGCGCAAGGAAGCGCCGGTGTTCACTACGGGAGAAGTCGCCGAGCTATGTGGGTTGACGCGTCAGCAAGTGCAATATCTTGCAACGAAGGGGGACGGTGTGTTGCCGGAGGGGCAGTCGACAGGCACTGGCCGAAGCCGTAGTCGTCTATTTACATTGGTTGAAGCTCGAAACTGGGTACAGAAGGTATCGGACATTTACCAGACGCCGCTGGTAGTCGGTCCGAGTGACTTTGAGGGCAAAGTGATCGTTACCTCACAGCTCAAGGGCGGTTCGGCCAAAACGACGTCAGCTATGTGTCTCGCCCAAGGGCTGAGCTTGCGCGGGAGAAAGGTTGTCGTAGTTGATCTCGACCCCCAAGCTTCCCTTTCGGAGCTGTGTGGCTTGTATGCCGAGAAGGAAGTCTTTGCTGACGACACGGTACTCCCTTATATCTATGACCAGAAGGTAGAGGGCGGCCTACTGGCGAAGGTGCAGAAGACTTATTGGGACGGGCTAGACATCATCCCTGCTCATACTGAGCTAGTCGGTGCGGAGTATCACCTCCCAGCAATGCAGATGAAGATTCCTGGCTTCAAATTCTGGCAGGTGCTGCGCGACGGGCTCGCGCCTTTGCGCACGCATTACGATTACATCATTCTGGACACGTCGCCGTCTCTTTCGTACCTGAATCTGAACGCCCTGTTAGCCGCGGACGCGATGGTGATGCCCATGGTCCCGGAAAATCTCGACTTTTTCAGCTCACTTTCGTTCTGGCGGCTTTTCTCCGACGTCGCAAAGTCCTTTATCAAATACGAATCCAACAAAAAGTATGACTTCGTGTCCGTCCTGCTGACGCGTGTGAATTACAGCACCACTTCCGCGGCTCCTGTCGTCCGCACTTGGGCGCAGGGCGCTTACCGGCACTGGCTGTCCCAGTTCGAGGTTCCAGCTAGCTCCGTGATGAGTTCGGGCGCGCTTGCGTTCACTACCGTATTTGACATCAGCAGCTCGCACAGCCAGGCCAAGTCCTTGGCGCGGGTAAGACAGCCGCTCGTCGACTACTGCCGATGGGTCGATGACATGTTCGTCCAACAATGGAGGCCGGCACAATGAGCAACGGCAATATTCGTGACCAGATGCTGGCTAAGACCGCCGGTCTTCGCTCGACGGCGGAAAGAACCCCCGACGTTGGCCGGCGCGCGAGTCGCACAGAGACCGCGCCGGGTATGGCCGGGGCATTGGCGGCTGCGCAATTGAGGGTGCAGGAACTCGAGTCGACGGGCACGTCGTCGCAATTGCCTGTTTCCGCCATCGTCCCAAATCCCTGGCAGCCGCGGCGAGTTTTCAATGAAACCAAACTGTCTGAGCTCGCGGAATCGATTCGCGAAGTGGGGCTCATGCAACCCATCGTTGTTCGGCGCGTCGAGTCGGCGTACCAGATTGTCGCCGGGGAACGCCGTTGGCGGTCACATAAGATGCTTGGGCTTGAGAATATCAAGACAGTAGTGATCGAATGCTCCGACCAAGACATGATTGTCTTGGCGCTTGTCGAGAATTTGGGACGGGACGACCTGTCTGACTATGAGGTTGCCATCTCCATCCGGCGGTCTGAGACTGAGTTTCCGAGTCGCAAGCGTTTGGCGGAATCACTGGGCCTGTCGCGCACAGGCCTGTACCAGTTTCTCGCGTTTCAAAATTTGCCTGACTTCATCAAGAATGACCTCGATTTGCAGCCTGGTCTTCTCGGTTGCAACGCAGCTGAGGAGGTAGTTTCTGCTCTGAAGAAGCACGGGGCGGACGCTGAATTGGCAGCGCGAGAATTGTGGCCCGACGTGGTGAAAGGCGAGTTGGCCCAAGGCAAATTCGCTCCAGCAATCGCCGCCATGGTCACACGTCGCGCGACCGGGACAGCGGCTCGGGAGCGTCTCATTGAGAAGTTTTTCGCTGGCAAGGACCAAGCTGGAAGCATAACCAAGGACGTCAACAATTTCACGGTCAAAATCAAAACCGCGTCGTTGACCGAGGCGCAAGAGACTCGAATCCGGCAACTAATAAGTGATCTGTACAAGGGTGAGCCGCGCTGACCGTCCGACGCAGCCGCCATCGAAGAGCCCGCCTCGAGCGGGCTTTTTTGTGCCTGTAGAACGTCGGGTTGGTGTCAGTAATACTGACACAGCCCCCAAACCGAACAACCCGCGGTTTCACTTCTGCGGGACTCGCCCGAGTGTCGACCTGCACGCACCTCCGGTGAACAACTGCCGTGTCAGTATTACTGACACACTCAAACTGCTGTCAGTGAGCAAACAAAACAGTCAGGCTAGATCCCTGCTGTTTAGAATCGCGGGGGTGTGTTGATGTCTGGCCGTCCGTCGCGGCTCTGCCCCCATCGCGAAGCGGTCCGCGCGATCGGCCGCCGACGGGCCGCTTTTTTCGCTTCAATGCCGCTAACTCCTGTTAGCGGCATTGACTATGCGGACGGCACAGATGGTAAGGCTTGATCAGCCGGTTTCGGCCGGATCAGACTGGCGATGCGGCGGCAGCATCCTCCAGCGCTGCCTCAAAAAACCGCTCCACCGCGCGGTACTGCCGGGCCGCGTCGCCCTTGGTGTAAAGGGTCGTCGTGCCGAGACTGGCGTGGCCCAGGCCCGTCTGCACGTCCCGCAGGTCGCTGCCGGCGTCGAGCGCGTGATTCGCATGCGTGTGGCGCAGCCAGTGCGTGCTGGCCCGTTTCAGGTCCGCCGCGGCACCGGGGTAGCTGGGCGCGAGCGCGTCCGCGGCCCGCCTGAAGATGGCTTTGTACAGCCGGGCCAGCGCGTCGGGCGTCAGGGGCTTGCCGGTTTTCAGGTGGGCGATCAGCGGCGTGTCAGCGGGCGCGGTCTCGAGCGTGCAGGGCGTCGGCCGCAGCGGCAGCGACGCCGCGAGCGTCTCCATCAGCCGGTGTGGCATCGGCACCTGCCGCTCGCGCCTGCCCTTGCCCATGACCCGCAGGGTCCAGGCGTCCTCGAGGGCCGCATCTAGTGCCTTGCGCGACAGCGCGCCGGTGGTGGCGGTGGCCAGTTCGGTGCGGCGCAGCCCGGTCGCATACGCCAGCAGCAGCGCAAAACAGTCCCTTTGGTCGGCGAGCGAGCCGCCGGGCAGGTTCAGTGGCCGGCTGACGGTCTGGAGCACAAAACGCCACTGGGCGTGCGTGAGCGTGCGCCCGGTCACGTCGACCAGCGGCTTCGCACTGTCCACCTTCTGCAGCCCGTGAAACGGGTTGACCAGCAGGTAGTGCTCCTCCACCAGCCAGCTGCACAGGGCCGACAGGATCTTTCGGGCGGTCTCCCGGCTCGCGGGCGGCAGTTTCTTGGCGAACGGCCGCCAGGCCGTGTCGAACCGCTCGGCCTTGCCGTTGCCGATCCAGCGGTCAGCGGGTTGCGGGTCGGCCAGGAAGCCATTGATGTAGTCGCGGCAGTCCAGCGTATTGAGCGAAGACAGCGGTTTGCGCCGCACGATGATCGCCCACAGCAGCAGCCGCTCGGCTTCGCGCCGGTAGGCGCGGGCGGTGTGCGCGCTGCGTTCGCCGCGGATCGCGATCCACGCGTTGACGGCGTCCAGGTCGGTGGCGAGTTCCGCCTGGTGGGCGGGCACGGGCGCCCGGTTCAGGCCGTGCGACCCATCCAGTTCGGGCGGCACGCGCAGCGACTCCAGGGGCGCCACGTCGGCGCTGACGACCGGCCGGGTGAGCACCGGATGGCCCACGGCGAGCTGCCGGCGTGGCGTGGTCGCCAGCGGCGAGAGGATGCAGTCTAACGAGCGCGCGTGCAGATCCAGCCAGTCGGTGATGCGCTGCGCGCCTTTCGGACCGAGCCTGGGCACGGCGGTGTACCAGCGCTGCCGGCGGCGCTGGATCAGCGCGAGCAGGTCGGCGAGGGTGGTTAGCCCCGCGGCGGCGAGGCGCGCCGCGACCTCCGGCTCGAACCAGCCGTCGAGCGGGTGCTCTGGCGCAGGGTCCTGAACCAGCGCGCGTTCCATGCGCTCGAGCGCCGCGGCCTGGCGGGCGCGCAGCCGCGCATTGCGGGCGATTTTCCGGTCAAGGGCGGCCGAGGGCGGCGGCGGAAAATCACCCCGGTACAGTTGCAGGAGCTCGGCCTCGGAATAGAAGCCGTCGGGGTCCACCTGCGCGCGGTAGGCTTCGAGCGTAGGGACGTCATCCCGAGCGTGCAGTTCAGCCAACGGAATGCTGCCCGGTTTCAGCCGCAGCAGGTGCGCCGCCTCGAGGTCGCATGCGCGCCGCGCCGCGACGGCCAGCGTGTCGCGCAGCGTTGCGATCAGTCGGCGCGTGACACGCACGTCGGTGCCGGGCTCGCCGTACGCGGCGTGGAGTCCCCCGACCGCTGCGCCTTCCAGCCAGCCGCGATAGAGCGCGAAGTGCTGCCGGGTCAGGCGACGGGCCGCGCCAGCGTGTGCCGGCCGGCTACCGGTCATCGGGAGTCCTCGGTCGCAGGCGGCCCCCTTCGTTGATCCAGACGCTTCCGTGCTCCACGTTGTCCAGCTCCCCAGCGGCGACATGCTCCACGATGAACTGCCGCCAGAGTTCAAAGCACTGGCCGACCAGTTCGACCGCCGGCAGGTGCGACGCCGCTCCACCACGTTCGAGCGCGATCCGGATCTCGACTTTTGCCCGCGATACGTGCCCAGGCGCTGAGCGGCCGAGCGGGATAGTGATCGCTGGCCCCCCCGGTCGGGCGACCACGTTCGCGCGGGTGCCGCCCCTTGCCGGGTCGAGCCACGCGTGCTTGGCCGTATTCGCTAAGTCGGCACAGATCTGCAGTGGCTCGTGTTCGTCGATGTACGCATTGGCCTGCTCGTTCACCGGTTCGGGGAACCAGTCCTTCAACTGATGAAGATGGATGAAGGTCGAAGTCGCGACGTCCTCCCACATGTCGTGCCAGTCGATCGCATCATCGGCGAGGCGCGTACCGAAAGACGGCGCCAGTACGTTGCGAACGGAACGTTGCACGCGGTGCCAGTGCAGTCCGTACGTGCGCCGCGTCGGCGGTGTCCGGCCGAGGTGACCGTTGGGGTGGACTTCGCTTGACGCCTCAGGTGTCACCGCCGACGGGCGGCGAATCAGCGCCTTCAGCCGCTCGTGATCAGCCTTCACCTGGTCGGTGTGATTCGGGGAGGACGGGTCGGACAGTCCGCCGACGAGACGGTGCCACAGGGCCAAAGCTCCGTGGGCCATGCTGGTCTGTTGCTGACGCTGCGCCTTGGGCAACTGCAGCTTCCCCGCCCGGTCCATGAGCGCTTGGATTGTCTGCTCGGTGTGCGTCGTCAGCTCCGTGTAACTGTAGGTCTCGTTGGTCGTCATCGTGCGAGTGGCGTCTTCCCGGTTGAGTTGCCTGTCCGCCGAATGGCTGGAAGTGTTGCCGGGCGGGCCTTCCGGCGAAGTATGGCGGAGTGGGGCAAATCTGCCAAGGAAAATCATCACTCGTGATAACTCCAGTTATCAGATGTAGCGATTTTGCTGCAGCGGGGAAACGGCGGGTTTTTCTTGCGCCGCCGGGACACGCAGACCTTGAAAAGCAACAGGGCAGGGCCCACGTCGCCTTTCGCATGCGAAAAGGCGCGCGCGGGCTTCCGCGCGGGTGAGAACGACCACACAACGGGAATACAAATATGGATGAGATGAACTGGTTGACCGTCGCGACCTCGGTCCTCGGCAGCAGCGCCCTGGTCAGCGCACTGGCCTTTCTTCTGCGCTCCTGGATCAGTGAGCGGCTGAAGGGGGCGATCCAGTCGGAATACGCCGGGAAGCTCGAAACCCTGAAGGCCCAACTGAAGGGGGACGCCGATATGCGGCTCGAAGTCCACAAGGCCAGTCTGAAGGCGGCAGGCGACGTCGAGCTGGAAAGGCTGCGCTCGCAACTGGCCGCGACGGCGGCCGAACGCAACACGCTGCTCAATGCGCTCACCACGCGCCGGTTCGAAGCGATCGCCGCCATACACGCCCCGCTGCTCAAATTCCACATCGCGCTCGGACGACTGACCGCCGCGTTCCGGCCGGTCGGCGTCGACGAACAAGCATTGCTTAAGGAAGTCGCCGACGCATCGGAAGCCTTCGACAAGGTGCTCAGCGAGAAGCAGATCTTCCTGTCCCAGCGGACTGAAGCCAAGATCGTCGAGATCCGCCAGATGCTCGTCAGCAACGCCAACCTGTTCCAGTGGACGGTCGCGCTGAACCAGCACGACCCTGAGCGTCCCCTGAAGTGGATGGAAATCGAACAGACTGTTCGGGGCCCCGTCACGAAAGCGATCGGCGATCTCGCGGCGGAACTGCGGGCACTGATGGGCGACAAGCCAGTGGCGTAAGTACGACCGCTTCGCGCCGTCGTTCGCGCCACGCTGTCCCTGCGGGCGAAGGGTCCGGTAGATGGCTTCCTCGCGCTGAACCGGTATCCGATCTGCTAGCATCGGGACGGCCGCTCGCCGCATGCGGCAGCGGTCCGCAGGCACACAGTACGCGTGCCGCAGGGATCATGCACAGGAGGGGAGGAAGGATGCTCCAGTTCGACAGCGCACTGCGCTACACGTCGCCGGGTGAATTCCCGTCCGACCTATTGGACGACGTGTTTTCGGTGATCATCGCCCGTCTGGCCTCCCAGGCCAATCCGCAGACGGTCTACGAACTGTTCAAGCGACGCTTTGCACAAGCGTCGGGCCGGACCGCGACGCGCAGTTCGAACGAGAGCTGGGCCGAGAGTGACCTGCGGTCCTATATGGGGTATGCGGCCGACAACGCGGCTCTCTTCGTCGAAGCGCTGCACGATGCGATGAGCGACCTCGCGCGGCTGCACCCGGAGATTGGCCAGCCGCCGTGGGTCTATGTCAACAGCGTGCTGGCACCGAGCGGGTATGCGATCGACCCGCCGCGACTGATCGTCGGCACCATCGTCTCGGCTGTGTCCGTGCCGCAGAACGTCCCATCGCTCGACACCCAGGCCAACGAATTGATCCAGCGCTCGCTCGCGCAGTCCGAAGAGCTGCTCAACAGCGGGCGCTCCCGTCAGGCGGTTCAGGAAATACTCTGGCTTCTGGAAACCATTTCGACAGCCTTCGAAGGAAGCAGCCACGGCGACGGCACGGTGCAGGGCAAATACTTCAACCGGATCATTGGCGACCTGAAGAAGTTCAACCGTGGACGCATGCTGGGGCAGGTTGCTTCGTGGATGGAAACGCTGCACGGCTACCTCTCGGCGCCTGGCGGCGGTGGCGTGCGGCACGGTACGGTGCTCAACGATGCATACGAACTGAGCGACGTCGAAGCGCGCCTCATATGCGACCTCACGCGTAGCTACATTTCGTACCTGCTGAATGAACACCACCGCCTTGGACTCCGCTGATCCCGGATGTATGCACATGGTCATGCAAAGTCAACAGGAACAGATCTAGACGCGATGGGAAATGCGGCGCGACGCGCGCAGGCATCGTTTCGGTGAACCGGGGCCGGTTTGCGCCAGGCGAACGCGCCTAGACGGCGTGCAAGGAATAATCATGTTGATCGGGGGCGAAGGTGGATGAGAATCTCGAGGAACACGACGAAGGTTCACGATACGACGATCCGGACGCGATCGGCAGCACGGCGCTCTATCAATCGTTATCGAACCTTGTTTTTTTCTCCGACGATATGTACCTGAGTTCTCAGGCGCAAAACCTGAACCTCGTCGACCAGTTTCTTATGCCGTTGGAATACAAGGTATTGCGAGAACTGTTCGAGACAGACTCCACACCCGCTGACACGCATTTCCTGCTCGCGCAGTCGCAGATGTGGATCTTCGCTGCGTATGAACTGCTGCGAAACTGGAGGCAGCGTGCCAGTGAAATCATCAAGTGGCATGCGAACCACGGGCTTGAACAGAAACTGGCGTCGCTGAAAGAGCGGCACAAGGCGGACTTGCACTTTGGGCTAAGAATCAGAATTGAGCAGATCGAGCGGGTGCTGAACGACGAAGCGATCGTGGCCGAACTGGACAGGCAACGCCGACATATCTACATTCCGTTCGCACGTCTGGAGTGGGTTCGCGTGTCGCTTGCAAAACACGAAGTCAGCGGCAATCCAAAGCAGGCGGCGCTTATGCCCGGTTACGGGCGCATCAATAGCTGGTGCGGCTCACTGGACTTTGAACTGGAGAATGGTAAGTACAGTATGGGCTATATCAACCGCCGCGACATTGCTGACAGTATCCGCGATCTCGACTTCACGGCCGAACCTCCAGACGACGAGACGATCGAAAGCTTTGACGCGTTTATGTCTGGTAAGGGATTTGAGCCGGATTGA